>DATIUK010000024.1:0-6853 GCA_035466885.1 Casimicrobiaceae bacterium | reverse complement strand
GATCGCGATTGACCGGTAGAGGTCGTGCAGCGCCGGCTGCTCGCGCGCCATCCGCTCGCCCGCCGGCGGGGAGATGCCGCGGTGCTGCATGTCGGCGCGTGCGGCCGCCGCCTCGCGCTGCCACTCGGGAAGCCGCTGCGGGTCCGCGAGCGCGATCGCCGCCTTGCGGATCGACCCGGACGTGGACGCCAGCACCAGCGCGCGCACGCGGTGGCGTGGGCGGGCCAGCAGGTACTCGAGGCAGGTGAATCCGCCCATCGACTGCCCGACCAGACGCACGTCATCGAGCTGCAGGTGCTCGATCAGCGCAGCGAGGTCGTCGGCGAACGCGCCCGGGTCGGGCACGCCGACGGCGCTGCTCGGCGGATAGCCGCGATGGGAAAAGGCGACGCAGGTGTAGCGCTCCGAGAAGTGCGCGACCTGCTGCCACCACGTCAGGTGGTTGCTGCCGAGGCCGTGGGCGAAGACCAGCGCCGGCCCCGCTCCGGTGACCTCGAAGTGGACGCGGCATCCGGGGCGCTCGACGAACCCATGCCGGGTCGGGGCAGCGCTGACGGATGGGGTGAGGCTGGCGGGCACGAGCGTTCGGCTCAAACGGCGGCTGAATCGGGGTCGGAGCCGCAGTGAGCCGGCGAATCGCGCAACACGGGGCGATTCATCGCGGCTCCGACGCCGACGCTATTCGTTCGCCACCCAGCGCATGATGTGCGTCGCGACGGCGCAGGTGGCGCCCGCCTGGTTGCGCACCGTCACGGCCGCGCGGGTCTCGCGCCTTGCCGCGTCCGCGGATTCGACGCGGTAGGTCACCGTGATGGTGTCGCCGATGAACACGGGCGCTACGAACCGGATGCGGTCATAGCCGAGCGACACGGGTGTTTCGCCCGGCGAGCTGCGCCCGGCAAGAATCGCCGTCGAGCCGGTCGACATGTAGCCGACGACCAGCGCGCCGTGCGCGATGCGCCGGCCGTACGCCGTGCGCCGCATGTAGTCCTCGTCGACGTGGTTCGGCGAGAGGTCGCCGGTGATTCCGGCGAAGAGGTAGACGTCGCTCTCGCCGACCGTCTTGGAAAAGGTCGCCTCGGCGCCGATCGGCAACGGCAGTTCCGTCATCGGTCTCCCCGATTTTCCACACGGCCGGCGCAGGCCGGCCTCAGCCTTCGCCCTCGAGGAAGCTCCGGAGCTTCTCCGAACGCGACGGGTGCCGCAGCTTGCGCAGCGCCTTGGCCTCGATCTGGCGGATCCGCTCGCGGGTGACGTCGAACTGCTTGCCGACTTCCTCCAGCGTGTGATCGGTGTTCATCTCGATGCCGAAGCGCATCCGCAGCACCTTGGCCTCGCGCGGCGTCAGCGTGTCGAGGATGTCCTTGCAGACGTCGCGCAGGCTGGCGTTCACCGCCGCGTCCTGCGGCGCGACCGTCGCCAGGTCCTCGATGAAGTCGCCGAGGTGGCTGTCGTCGTCGTCGCCGATCGGCGTCTCCATCGAGATCGGCTCCTTGGAGATCTTCAGGATCTTGCGGATCTTCTCCTCGGGCATCTCCATCTTCTCGGCCAGCGTCGCCGGGTCCGGCTCCTGCCCGGTCTCCTGCAGGATCTGGCGGCTGATCCGGTTCATCTTGTTGATTGTTTCGATCATGTGCACGGGAATCCGGATCGTGCGCGCCTGGTCGGCGATCGAGCGGGTGATCGCCTGGCGGATCCACCACGTCGCGTAGGTCGAGAACTTGTAGCCGCGGCGGTACTCGAACTTGTCGACGGCTTTCATCAGGCCGATGTTGCCTTCCTGGATGAGGTCCAGGAACTGCAGCCCGCGATTGGTGTACTTCTTGGCGATCGAGATCACGAGGCGCAGGTTGGCCTCGGTCATCTCGCGCTTGGCCTTGCGCGCCTTGGCCTCGCCGGTCGACATCTGCTTGTTGATGTCCTTGAGTTCCTTCAGCGGAATCATCACCCGGGTCTGCAGGTTGATGAGCTTCTGCTGCTGCTCGACGATCGCCTGCCGGTACTTGGCGAGCTGCTCGCTGTACGGGTGATGGCCGGAGACCTCGCGGTCGATCCAGCGCAGCGACACCTCGTTGTCGGGGAACTTCTTGATGAACTCGGGGCGCGGCATGCCGGCCTTGTTGACGACGAGGTCCTGGATCTTGCGCTCGATCTGGCGAATGCTGTCGACCTCTGCGCGGACGGTGTCGCAGAGCTTCTCGACCTGCCGCGCCGAGAACCGGATCTGAGTCAGCTCGTTCTGGACCTTCTTCTGCAGCTCCAGGTACTTCGGCGCCTTGTGGCCTTCCTTCTGCAGCACCGCGACCTTGCGGCCGTAGAGCTTGCGGATCGTGGCGAAGCGCTCGAGCGAGGCGACCTTGAGGCGCTCGAGGTTCTCGGCGGCGATCGCACCGGCGTCGCTCTCGTCCTCGTCCTCGTCGATCTCGCCGTCGTCCTCGGCGATGGCCGCGAGTTCCTCGTCGAAGTCCATCAGGCCGTCGACCAGGTCGTCGATCTTGATCTCGTCCTGAGCGATCTTCTCGGCGAGGTCGAGGATCTGCTGGACGGTCAGCGGGCAAGCCGAGATCGCCATGATCATGTGCTTCAGCCCCTCCTCGATCCGCTTGGCGATCGCGATCTCGCCTTCGCGGGTGAGGAGCTCGACCGAGCCCATCTCGCGCATGTACATGCGGACGGGGTCCGTCGTGCGCCCGAACTCGGAGTCGAGCGTCGAGACGGCGGCCTCGGCCTCCTCCTCGACGTCCTCGCTCGGGGCGGCGGGCGTGTTCTCGCCGATCAGCAGCGTCTCGGCGTCGGGGGCCTGGTCGAAGACCTGGATCCCCATGTCGCCGATCATGCTGATGATGCCCTCGATCTGCTCGGCGTCGAGGACGTCGTCGGGCAGGTGGTCGTTGATCTCGGCGTAGGTGAGGTAGCCGCGCTCCTTGCCGAGGACGATCAGGTTCTTGAGCCGCCGCTTCTGTTCGGCGACCTCGGCCGCGGTCGGGACGCGGGTCGCGATCTCGGCCTGTTTGCCGGACTTGCCCTTCTTGCTGGCGGCCTCGTCGGCGCGCTTGCCGGCGATCTTGGCTGCGATTTCGCCGACCGACGGCTTGGCGGCCGGCGCGGCCGGCGCCGCGGCCTTGGCCGTCGCTAGCGCGGGTTTTGCGCCCGTGGCCGGCGTCGGCGGGGACGGCGGCACCTTGGCGGGCTTGACCGCCTCGACGGCCGGCTTGGCGGCGAACTTGCCCTTGGGCAGCGGCACCGCCTTGGCGGCCTCGACCTTGCCCTTGGGCAGCGGCACCGCTTTCGCGACCGGCTTCGCCTTGGCCGGCACCTTGGCTTTGGGCACCGGCTTGGCGGCAACCTTGGCCTTCGGTGCTGGCGCCTTTGCTTTCGCCTTCGCGTTCACGACCGGCTTGGCCTTCGGTGCCGGCTTTGCCTTGGCGACCGGCTTGCGCACGGCCGCCGGCTTGGCCTTGGCGGCAGCGGGCTTCTTCGCCGGCACCTTGGCGGTGCGCGCGGTCGCGACCGCCTTCCGCGCCGTGGTGCCGGCCGTGCCCGCCTTGCGCGCGGCGGGCTTGGTCGTGGCTTGGGTGGGCGACTTGCGGAGGGGCTTCGCGGGCTTCTTGGCCATGGTCTTCCTAGCGATTCGGGGGCGTCTTGTCCGACAGTTGGAGCCAGTCGAGAAAACTTCAAATTATAGCATCACGGCGGGACCCGCCCAGCCGGCGTCACTCGTCGTCGGACCCGCCCGGCGACCGGTCGGCGGCGCGGACGATCGCGAGCTGGCGCAGGCGCTCGGATTCCGCGGGCGAGCGTGGCGGCGTCGTAGGGGGCGCGACCTCTACCCGTCCGCTGCGCGCGGCGTGCTCCCACAGCCGCGCGACACCTTCGTCCAGCGCGGTCTTCGCCTGGTCCTCGGCGAGCCCCTGGTCGGTCGCGGCGGCCAGCGCGTCGACCAGCACCCGCTCGTGGCCGCTGTCGGCGAACGCCTGCATCACGGCCGGCGTGGTCAACGGATGCGCGCAGTCGCGGCAGTGGGCGATGAGGGCGTGCAGGGCCGCCGCTTCCGGGGCTTCGTTCTCGGCGGGGGGCAAGGCGACCGCTCGGGCGAGTTCAGGTTGGAGCAGCAGGCACTGGATGAGTTCCCGCAGCAGCGACGGCGCACGCCGCCGGGAGCCGCGCGCCGGGCGCGCCGGCCGGCCGGCCGGCGCGTCGTCGCCGTCCTCGGCCATGGTCCGCGGCCCCGCGGCTGCCGGCGGTCCCAGGAGCGTGCGCAACTCGTGCTCGGGCAGGCCCGTCAGCGTCGCCAGCCGGTGGCGCAGCAGTGCCGCGAGCACCGGGGCACCGATCTGCGCGAGCAGCGGCTTGGCCGCCGCGACCAGCGCCGAGCGCCCCTCGTCGCTGACCGGCGGGTGCCGCAGTGAAAGCTCGGCGAGCAGGAACTCCGACAGCGGCGTCGCCCGCTCGACCTGCTGCTCGAACGCCGCCTTGCCGCGCTGGCGGATGAAGTCGTCGGGGTCCTCGCCCTCGGGCAGGAACAGGAACGCGATCTCCTTGCCGTCGGCGACGACCGGCAGCGCGTTTTCCAGCGCCCGCCACGCCGCCTTGCGCCCGGCGTTGTCGCCGTCGAAGCAGAACACGACGCTGTCGGCCAGCCGCAGGAGCTTCTGCGCGTGGACCGGCGTGGTCGCCGTCCCCAGCGTCGCGACCGCGTAGTCGACGCCGTGCTGCGCGAGTGCCACGACGTCCATGTAGCCCTCGACGACGACGACGCGGTCGGCGTCGCGGATCGCGTTGCGCGCGAGGAAGAGGCCGTAGAGCTCGCGGCCCTTGGAGAAGAGCGGGGTCTCCGGCGAATTGAGGTACTTGGGTTCGCCCTGGCCGAGCACCCGGCCGCCGAAGCCGATCACCTGGCCGCGCGTGTCGTGGATCGGGAACATGATCCGGTCGCGGAAGCGGTCGTAGCGCTTGCCGCCGTCGCCGGCGATCACCAGGCCGGTCGTCTCCAGCGCCACGTTGTCGTAGGCGGGGAACGCGGCGGCGAGCGCCTGCCAGCCTTCGGGGGCGTAGCCGATGCCGAACCGGGCGGCGATTGCGCCCGTCAGGCCCCGGTCCTTGAGGTAGGCGATCGCCCGGGGGCTCTCCTTCAGCGCCGCGCGGTAGAACCTGGCGGCAGAGAGCATCAGCTGCGCATAGTCCTGCGCCTGGACGCGGCGTTCGACGTCGCCCTCGCGCTCGGTCCGCGGCACGGCGAGGCCGGCGTCGCGCGCGAGTTCCTCGACCGCTTCCGGAAACGTCCGGCCGCCGTGCTCCATCAGGAAGCCGATCGCGGTGCCGTGCGCGCCGCAGCCGAAGCAGTGGTAGAACTGCTTGGCCTGGCTCACCGTGAACGACGGCGTCTTTTCGCTGTGGAACGGGCAGCAGGCGACGTGGTTGACCCCGGCCTTCTTCAGCGGCACGAACCGGTCAATGACGTCGACGATGTCGATCCGCGCCAGCAGGGTCTGGATGAAATCGCTTGGAATCATGGGCTTGGATGCGCGCAGACCAGGTGCGACCGGTCGCCCCGCGTGGCCGGCCAGCGGCCGGGCGCATGCGGGCAGCCGCAATCGCGGGGGGTTGTCTTGATTATAGGCAACCCCGGCCCGGGCGAAAGGGCGCGCGGCGCCACTTGTGGGGAATCGGCCGTGCGCCCGGGGATGCCCAGGCTCAGGACAGGCGCGCCTTGATCCTCGCCGATACCGCGCCCATGTCGGCGCGGCCGGCCAGCTTCGGCTTGATCGCCGCCATCACCTTGCCCATCCCGGCCATGCCGGCGGCACCGGTGGCGCCGATCGCCTCGGTGATCAGCGCATCGACCTCGGCGTCGGTCAGCGGCGCCGGCAGGTAGCCCTGCAGCACGGCGACCTCGGCGCGCTCGATCGCTGCCAGGTCCTCGCGTTTGCCGGCCTCGAACTGCGCGATCGAGTCCCGGCGCTGCTTGACCATTTTCTCGATGACGCCCAGCACGTCCGGGTCGGTCAGTTCGATCCGCTCGTCGACCTCGCGCTGCTTGATCGCCGCGAGCAGCATCCGGATCGTCGACAGGCGGGCGGTGTCCTTCGCCCGCATCGCGGCCTTCATCTCCTCGGTGATCCTGGCCTTCAACGTCATCGGGGCCTCCTCATGGGCGGCGGGCGCCGCGCGCCGGCCGCAAAAAGCAAAAGGGGCGAATCGCTTCGCCCCTCGCGGTGTCGACGGTGCCTTGCCGGCTCAGTAGAGCTTGGGCGGCAACTGCTGGCTGCGCAGCCGCTTGTAGTGGCGCTTGACGGCGGCGGCGAGCTTGCGCTTGCGCTCCGAGGTCGGCTTTTCGTAGAACTCGCGTGCGCGGAGCTCGGTCAGGAGGCCGGTTTTCTCGATGCTGCGCTTGAAGCGGCGCAGGGCCACTTCGAAAGGCTCGTTCTCGCGGACGCGAACGCTGGTCATGAATCGGTTCCTTGTTCGGAAAGGCAGGTAGACGTAAGCCCGCAAATGTAACCTTTCGGCGGGTTTTTGGCAAGCAGAACGAGCAACCGGCGTTTGCCGGGTCGCCCCGAGGCACCGGCGGCGGTTGGCGAGGAACCCGCGGCACGGCGTCCCGCAATCGTCGTCGCGGGGGCACGGTGGCGCGGTCGGGCGCGGTTTGCGGTATCGTTGCGGCCCTCCCGCCATTTGCTTCCTCCCATGCGCGTCCTGGGTATCGAGACCTCCTGCGACGAAACCGGCCTCGCCGTCTACGACACGGCGCGCGGGCTGCTCGCGCACGCGCTGCACTCGCAGACGGCGATGCACGCAGACTACGGCGGTGTGGTTCCGGAGCTCGCTTCTCGCGATCACGTCCGCCGCGTCG
>DATIUK010000023.1:0-5278 GCA_035466885.1 Casimicrobiaceae bacterium | reverse complement strand
GACCCGCGGTCGATCGCCAATCGTACTACAGCGACGAGCCCCTTCGGCCCGCTCGGTCAACAACTGCAGTTCCCAAGGTCCCAACCTGGCAGGACCGCGCCCCGCGTTACTCCACGGTGACGCTCTTGGCGAGGTTGCGCGGCTTGTCGACGTCGGTGCCGCGGATCACCGCCGTGTGGTACGCGAGGAGCTGCAGCGGAATCGTGTGCACGACCGGCGACAGCAGCCCCGCGTGCTCGGGCAGCCGGATCACGTGGATGCCTTCCGACGACTGCAGGTGGCTGTCGAGGTCGGCGACGACGTAGAGCTCGCCGCCGCGGGCGCGGACTTCCTGCAGGTTGCTCTTGAGTTTCTCCAAGAGCGCGTCGTTGGGCGCGATCGCGACCACCGGCATCGACGAGTCGACCAGTGCCAGCGGCCCGTGCTTCAACTCGCCGGCCGGGTACGCCTCGGCGTGGATGTACGAGATTTCCTTCAGCTTCAGCGCCCCTTCGAGTGCGATGGGGTAGTGGATGCCGCGCCCCAGGAACAGCGCGTCCTGCTTTTTCGCGAACTGCTCGGCCCAGGCGATCACCTGGGGTTCCAGCGCCAGCGCCGACTGCAGCGCCGCCGGCAGGTGCCTCAGGCCGCGCAGCCAGTACGCCTCCTCCTCGACGGTCAGCCGGCCACGCTGCTTGGCCAGCGTCAGCGCGAGCAGGAAGTGCGCGATCAATTGGGTCGTGAACGCCTTGGTCGACGCGACACCCACCTCGACGCCGGCCCGAGTGAGGTAGGTGAGCTCGGTCTGGCGCACCATCGACGAGGTCGGCACGTTGCAGACGGTGAGCGTGTGCGTGTGCCCCAGTTCCTTGGCGTGCTTCAGTGCGGCCAGCGTGTCGGCGGTCTCGCCCGACTGCGAGACGACGATCACCAGCGCCGTCGGGCTGGGCACGCTGTCGCGGTAGCGGTACTCGCTGGCGATCTCGACAGCGCAGGGAATCTTCGCCAGCGACTCGATCCACTGCTTCGCGACCAGGCTCGAGTAGTAGCTCGTGCCGCAGGCCAGGATCAGCACGTTGTCGACCTTGGCCAGCGCCGCTTCGGCTTTCGGGCCGAAGAGATGCGGCCCGATCGCGGTGACGCCTTCGAGCGTGTCGGAGACCGCGCGCGGCTGCTCGAAGATTTCCTTCTGCATGAAGTGCCGGTAGGGACCGAGCTCGACGCTCGCCCCCGACGCCTCGACGTTGACGATGTCGCGCTCGACCGGCGCGCCGCGCGCGTCGACGATCACGCAGGTCTCGCGCGTCAGGTCGGCGACGTCGCCTTCTTCCAGGTACGCGACCCGGCGGGTGACCGACAGCAGCGCGGCGGCATCGGAGCCGAGAAAGTGGTCGTCCTCGCCATAGCCGACGACCAGCGGGCTCCCCTGCCGGGCGCCGACGATCCGGCCGGGCTCGCGGGTCGAGATCACCGCGATGGCGTAGGCCCCGTGGAACTCGGCAATCGCCGCCTGCACGGCGCGGCGCAGATCGCCGCCGCCGCTCGCGTGCCAGTGCGCGTGGACGAGGTGCGCGATGACCTCGGTGTCGGTCTCGGTCGCGAACGCGTAGCCCTGTGCCTTGAGCCGGGTCCGCAACGCCTCGTAGTTCTCGATGATGCCGTTGTGGACGACGGCGATCTCGCCGCCGGAGGTGTGCGGGTGGGCGTTGGTGGGCGTCGGCGCGCCGTGCGTCGCCCACCGCGTGTGCGAGATGCCGACGGTGCCGACGAGGTGCGTCGATTCGGCCTGCGCGGCGAGGTCGGCGACGCGGGCGGTGGAGACGAGCCGCGACAGCGTGGGCGCCGCCGCCGTCCCGTCGATGACCGCGAGCCCGGTCGAGTCGTAGCCGCGATACTCGAGCCGCCGGACGCCGTCGATCAGCACCGGGACGATGTTGCGCGCGGAAGCCGCGCCGACGATGCCGCACATGGGGTTCAGCCTTTGGTCTTGGGTTGTTTCTTCGGCCGCTGCCAGCCGGGGACCGACATCTGCCGGACGCGGGAGACGGTCAGCTGCCCGGGCGGCGCATCGCGCGTGAGCGTCGTGCCCGCGCCCAGCGTCGCGCCGCGGCCGACGGTGACCGGCGCGACGAGCTGGGTGTCCGAGCCGATGAACACGTCGTCCTCGATCACCGTACGGAACTTGTTCGCGCCGTCGTAGTTGCAGGTGATCGTGCCGGCGCCGACGTTGACGTTGGCCCCGATCGTGGCATCGCCGATGTAGGCCAGGTGGTTGGCCTTGCTGCCCACGCCCACGCTCGATTGCTTGACCTCGACGAAGTTGCCGATGTGCACGTCGGCAGCGAGCTCGGCGCCCGGACGCAGCCGCGCGTAGGGGCCGATGCGGCAGTTGGGCCCGATCGCGGCGTCCTCGAGGTGCGAGAACGGCGCGATCTGCGTGCCCGCGCCCACGCTCACGTTCTTGAGCACGCAGTAGGCGCCGACCGTGACGTCGTCGCCCAGCGTGACGGCGCCCTCGAACACGCAGCCGACGTCGATGCGCACGTCGCGGCCGCAGGCGAGCGGCCCGCGGACGTCGATGCGCGCCGGGTCGGCGATCGAGGTGCCCTGGCGCAGCAGCGTCTCCGCCACGCGCGTCTGGACGATGCGTTCGATCGCGGCGAGTTGCGCGCGATCGTTGACGCCGAGAATGTCGCGCTCGTCGGCGGCGAGGTGGCCCTCGACGGCAATGCCCTCGGCCACCGCCATGCCGACGATGTCGGTGAGGTAGTACTCGCGCTGCGCGTTGTCGGCCCGCAACGCGCCGACCCAGCGGCGCAGCAGTGCCGTCGGCGCCGCCAGCACGCCGGTGTAGATCTCGCTCACCGCGCGCTCGGCGGCGGACGCGTCGCGCTCCTCGACGATCGCGCGCACGTGACCGTTCGCGTCGCGCAGGATCCGGCCGAGCCCCGCCGGGTCGGCGACCCGCGCGGTCAGGAGCGCGAGATGCCCTGCCGCCGCACGCTCGGCGATCGCCGCGAACGTCGGCGCGGGAACCAGCGGGCAGTCGCCATTGGCGACGACGGTGACGCCCTCGTCGTCGAGCGCGGCCAGCGCCACCTTGACCGCGTCGCCGGTGCCGCGCGGCGGGTCCTGGGTGACGAAGGCGAGGTCGGGTGCGGCGAGCACCGCGCGGACGCGGTCGCCGCCGTGGCCGACGACCAGGCACAGCGCCGCCGGCGAGAGGCTGCGCGCGGCGTCCAGCACGTGGGCGACCAGCGGCCGGCCCGCCAGCGAATGCAGTACCTTGGGCAATTGCGAGTGCATCCGCTTGCCCTGGCCGGCGGCCATGACGATGAATTGCAGGCGGTTCGAGATCACGCGAACAGGGGGGGCAAAGGTCGAAGCGGCAATGATACGACAAAGCCTTTGGTCGACTGGCGACGTGGCGGAGAGCGACGCGGATGGTTCGCCGCGGAGCGGCGCTGCGCTATCCTTGGCCGATGGCCATCATTGCAGTGTTCAACCAGAAGGGCGGGGTCGGCAAGACGACGACTGCGCTCAACCTGCTGGCGGCGATCGCGCAGCGCGGGCAGCGCCCGCTCGCCGTCGACCTCGATCCGCAGGGCCACCTGTCGCAGGTGTTCGGCGCCCGGCCGCGGCGCGCCGAGGAAACGCTGTGCGGGTTCTTCCTGCAGCAGACGGCGCTCGAGGATATCGCGCAGGTCACCCGCAGCGGCGTCGTGCTCTGTCCGGCGCACCTCGACCTCGCCAAGCTCGACGCCCTGGTCGGGAAGAGCCTCAACGCGATCACCCGGCTGCGCCAGGGACTGCACCAGCCCGGTGCGGTACCGGGCCCGGTGGTGATCGATTGCTGCGCGCTGCTCAACGTGCTCTCGCTCAACGCGATCTTCGCCTGCGACCTGATGCTGGTGCCGGTGTCCTGCGACTACCTCGCGCTCGCCAGCGCGCGCGAGGTCGAACGCGCGCTCAACGCCCTGGAGCCGGTGCTGAAGCGTCGCCTGCCGCGGCGCTACGTGCTCACGCGCTACGACGCCCGGCGCCGGATGAGCGAGGACGTCATCGCGCAGATGGCCGAGGGACTGCGGCCGGACGAGATCTGCGCGACGCGCATCCGCGAGAACGTCAAGCTCGCCGAGAGCCCGGCAGCGCTGCTCGACGTGTTCCGGCACGCGCCGGGCAGCAAGGGCGCCCAGGACTACGAAGCGCTGTTCGACGAGCTGCGGCCGCTGCTGGAGGCGCCCTGAGCGCGACCCGGAGAGGGCGGTCGCGCCACCCTTCACCGTGTCGGCCGGGCCGCCGGCCGGAGCGCGGACAGAGCCTGCCCGGGCAGCGGCGCGCTGCGGCTGATGAGACCGATGACCGCCTCGACGTCGAGCCCTTCGAGGCGCGCTGGCGCCGCCGCCTGCCGGCAGCCCAGGATCTCGCAGTGCCAGTACATTTGCCGCAGCCGGCGCTCGGCTTCTTCCTGGGTGGCCGCCAGGATCGAGATGTTCTCGACCCGCTGGCCGCTGCGCGTCCTGAGGTTGAATCCGTAGCGTGTCATCACCGCGTTCGCTCCCTTTCGCTGGTCCGCGTGTCCACCGCCGGGCGATCCGGTCAGGATTTCGGCGGGCCCGGTCAACGCTTTTCGGCCCGCGTGGCGCAAAATTGAGCCTTTTCCATCCCCACCCGGTCGACGTGCCGCCGCCCACCACCGAATCCACCGCGCCCGACCTCGACTGGCTTCACCGCGGGCTGAGGCACATGGCGCTAGTAAGCGCTGACTATCATCCGCCGTGCAGCGCGTTGTCCGGCGGCGTTTCGTCGGACATCTACCGGGTCGACCTGCCTGGCCGCAGTTGCTGCGTCAAGCGCGCGCTACCCAAGCTGAAGGTCGCCGCCGACTGGCGGGCGCCGATCGAGCGCAATCGCTGGGAGGTCGAATGGATGCGCGTCGCCGCCGGTGTCGTACCGGCGGCCGTGCCGGCGATCCTGGGCGAAGACCCCGAAGGAGGCTGCTTCGCGATGGACTGGCTCCCGCCGGAGACCCACCCGGTGTGGAAGACGCTGCTGCGCGACGGCGAGATCGCGAACGCGTTCGCGGGGCAGGTCGGGGACACGCTGGGGCGCGTCCACGCGGCGACCGCCGACCGCGCCGACATCGCCGCGCGCTTTCGCACCGACGACATCTTCTTTGCCATTCGCCTCGAGCCCTATCTCGTGGCCACCGCACGCGCCCACCCCGACCTCGCCACATGCCTCGCCGAACGGGTCGAGACCACCCGCCGCACCCGCCGCGCGCTGGTCCACGGCGACT
>DATIUK010000022.1:0-1641 GCA_035466885.1 Casimicrobiaceae bacterium | reverse complement strand
CATGAACGAACCCTGAGGCCGGAGCAGGGCGGCGGCACGAGGCGGTCGCCTCGCATGCCCCGTCGCGACGGATTCCGGTCTGCGCAGCCTGCGCTTCGGCGGCGTCGAAGTTCCGCGCCCGGGCGCTACCACTGCGCGTGATACCCTTGCCCGGTGAACCCGCTGGCGCCCACGGCCGATAGCGCGAACGAAGCGGACGCGCGGGTGACGACGCTCGCCAACGGCGTGCGTGTCGTCGTCTTCCGGCTGCCGCAGCTCGCCACGGCGGCGGTCAGCGTCTTCGTGCGCAGCGGCAGCCAGCACGAGAGCGCGCGGCTCAACGGCATCAGCCACTTCATCGAGCACATGGCCTTCAAGGGCACGCGCTCGCGCGACTGCCAGGAGATCAACCTCGATGCCGAGCGCCTGGGCGCCGAGGTCAACGCCCACACCGACAAGAACCACACCGCATTCCACATGCGGGGCCTCGCGCGGGATGCCGGCGCATTCCTGCGGATGCTGGGCGACATCGTCCGCGAGAGCACGTTTCCCGAAGCCGAGCTCGAGCGCGAACGCCAGGTGATCCTGCACGAGTTCAACGAGGACGACGACGACGCGCTGTCGACCGCGTTCAAGCTCTTCGACAAGGCGTGCTACGGCGAGCACCCGCTGGCCCGTCCGGTGATCGGCAGCCGCGCCAACATCCGGCGTTTCACGCGGGCGGCACTGGTGGCCTTCGTGCAGCAGCAGTACACCGGCGCCAACGTCGTCGTCGGCGTCGCCGGCAACGTCGATGCCGATGCGGTCGTCGCCGAGGCGGCGCGGGCGTTCGGCGACATGCCGGGCGGCAGCGCCAACCGCGTCGCGGCCCCCGACTACGTGGGAGGAATCCGCGTCCGGCGGATGTCCGGCTACAACCAGGCGCACGTGGTCCTCGGCTTCCCGGTTCCCGGCCTGCTGGGCGAGTACCACGCGGCCGTCGTCGCGGCGGCGCTGTTCGGCGAAGGCATGAGTTCACCGCTGCTCGACCGGGTCCGCGAACGGCGTGGCTTGGTCTACCACGCGGACTGCTCCGCCGACGTGACCGAGCTGGGCGGCCAGTTCGTGATCGAGGCGTCGACGGGCCCCGAGCACCTCGACGAGTACTTCGCCGAGGTCACCCGGCTGCTGCTGGAACACGTCGACGCCACCGACGCGGTGGGCCTCGATCGCGCGCGCAACCAGATCCTGGTGCGCAGCCTCTGCGCGCAGGAAGTCCCTTCGCAGCGGCTGGAGGCCGCGGCGCTCGATCTCTTCGCCCTGGGTCGCGTGCGCTCGCGCAACGAACTGATGGACGGCATCGTCGCGGTCGGTGCGAACGAGGTGCGCGGGGCGTTCGCCCGCATGCTCGGCGCCGGTGCGGCCGTGGCGCTGGCCGGCAAGATCCCCCGGGCAGCGGAGGTGCGGCTCGCCCCGCTGATGGTCCGGCGCGGCAGCTGAACCTGCGCCGCATCGCCGGCCGTGCACGCCACGGTTTGGCTTTCGGTCGGGGCGCACTCGGCGCATGATGAAGGCTGTGATGAAACGGGTCCCAGCGGGGGGACGAATCGATGCGCGCGGGCCGGTCGGGCGCCGCGGCGACAGCGACCCGCACCGGGGTCGGGTTCGACGATCCGCAGCGGA
>DATIUK010000021.1:0-12594 GCA_035466885.1 Casimicrobiaceae bacterium | reverse complement strand
CATCGCCGTGGTCGCGGTCTTGGCCGGGTCGGGCACGCCTGCCAGCAGGAAGATGACCAGCGCGGCGATGACCACGGCGCTGACCGAGTAGTCGAGCGCCTCGGTCATCCAGACGATGACGGCGAAGGCGAGGATCGCCAGCATGATCTTGCCGGCGGGCGGCAGGCCCGTGGCGGGGGGCAGCAGCAGCACCCCGATCAGCGCCGCGACGGCGGCGACGATGCCCCCGATCTTGAGGTAGTCGAAGGCGTCGGGCGCCGGGGCGGTGGTGGTAACGGACATGGCGGGCCCTCCCTGTGGGATGCACATGGCGATGCGTCCGATGCTACGCGGCGGCCACGGCGGCCGTTTTGACCTGCCGCAGCATTCGGTCGGGCCGCGGCAGCCATTTCCGGAACGTGCCACGGATCCCGCGCCGTCCGGAGGGGCACTGCGGCGCGACCTACGGTCGCGGTGCCCCCGGCTGCCACCGGACCCTGGACGCAGCGCCGCGGTCCCGGTCGCCACGCCGCAAACCCGCTAGAATGGGCATCCACCGCTTCCGGACCTCTGTCGTGACCAAGCCTCTTCCGTCGTCCACCGATTCGGGTGCCGGCGCCGCCGCGCCGGCGTCGCAACGCATCCGTGCGCGCCTCGAAGCGGCCGGGCGGCGCTTCCACGCCAACGACAACATCGCCGAGTTCATCGAGGCGGGCGAACTCGGCGAGCTGCAGAAGGAGATCGAGGGCAAGCTCGCCGGCGTGCTGGAGAGCCTGGTGATCGACACCCGCAGCGACCACAACACGCACGAGACGGCCAAGCGCGTCGCCAAGATGTACGTGCACGAGATCTTCCGCGGGCGCTACGTGGCGCCGCCGCCGGTCACCGAGTTCCCCAACGTCGAGCGTCTGAACGAGCTGCTGATCGTCGGGCCGATCACCGTGCGCAGCGCCTGTTCGCACCACCTGTGCCCGATCATCGGCAAGCTGTGGATCGGCGTGCTGCCCAACGAGCACTCGAACCTCATCGGCCTGTCGAAGTACGTGCGCCTCGCCGACTGGGTGATGAGCCGCCCGCAGATCCAGGAGGAGGCGGTGACGCAGCTGGCCGACCTCCTGTCCGGAACGATGAAGCCCGACGGGCTGGCGATCGTGATGGAAGCCGACCACTTCTGCATGCACTGGCGCGGGGTCAAGGACACCGAGTCGAAGATGATCAACAGCGTGATGCGCGGTTCGTTCCTCAAGGACGCCAACCTGCGCCGCGAGTTCCTCGCGCTGCTCAAGAACCGGAACGCCTGACACCTGGTCGCCGTTTCCCGCCGGAGAGAACATGCTCGTACGCCTGCTCTATGCCAGCCGCGCTGCGGAGGCCGTCACGCAATCGACGATCGACTCGATCATGCAGCAGTCGCGCCAGCACAACCCGGCCAACGGCATCACCGGCATGCTCTGCTACGGCGGCGACGTCTACATGCAGGTGCTGGAGGGCGGGCGCGCCCCCGTCAACGCCCTGTACAACCGCATCGTCTCCGACGCCCGGCACCAGCAGGTCGTGCTGCTGCACTACGAGGAGATCGACGAGCGCCGGTTCGCCGGCTGGACGATGGGCCACGTGAACCTCGCCAAGGTCAATGCGTCCACGCTCCTCAAGTATCTCGAGAAGGCCGAGCTCGACCCGTTCGTCGTGTCGGGCCGGGCGTCGATGGCGCTGCTCGATGAACTGATCGCGACGGCGCAGATCGTCTGCCGCGCCGGCTGAGGCGTGCGCAAGCGTGCGCCTGCCGGGTTGCGTGGGCGGCACGCTGCGGTAAGATGGCCCGTCAGGGTGTCGAACGACGGGCGTTCGGCCGATTCGGGGAGGGACCGCAGGCGATGAACATGCTGGTGTCCGATCCTGCTCCCGGCGCGCGCGGTCCCTGGTCGCCGGTCGAGGATACCGTGCGCATGCCCTGGTCGCCCGAGGGCGCGTTGCCCGACACGGTCGTGCGACCCGCACTCGCGGTGCTGTTCCGGATGGCGGTCGGTCCGGCCGCCGACTACTACGTCCCGCGCCTGCTCCGGCGCGAAGGCAATGCGCGGACCGCGCCGGGCTGGGTCTGGCCGGCGTTCTTCGCGCCGGCGGGGTGGGCGTTCTACCGCAAGCTCTGGCTGACCGGTACCGGCTTCGCCGCGCTGCACTTCCTCGGGTTCGCGGCGTTCCTGGCGCTCGAGCCCGTCCTCGGCGGCGGCGACCTGGCCTGGTGGCTCGCGCTGGCATTGCTGGTGCTGGTGCTGCCCGGGACGATCGCGGCGGTGCTGGCGGTGCCGCTCTTGCACCTCGCCGTGCGCGCGAGCGTGCGCCGGGCCGAGTCGCTGGGCGACCGCCCGGATCGCGTCGCGGCGCTCCTCGCCGGGCGCAACCCGACGTCGCTCGCCAACGCGCTGTTGCTCGGCTTCGCCACGGTCGCAATGTGGCTTTCCGTGGCGCTGCCTCAGCTCGAGGCGCGCCACGCCGATCGCCTCGTTCGCGCCCGGGTGGCCGAGAGCCTCGCCGCGGTCGTTCCGCTGCAGATGGCGATCGACGACAGCCGCCGGCGGGAGGCGGCGCTGCCGGTTCCTGGACAGGACGAGGCGCTCGCGCCCGCGGCGCCGGGGGCCGCCTGGCTCGAATCGGTGTCGGTCGGGCTCGGCAACGGACGTCTTCGGCTGACGTTTGCCGCGGCACTGGCGCCGCTCGCCGGGAAGTCGCTGCTGCTCGCCCCCGCGATCGACGCCGAGCAGGAACTGCGCTGGGTTTGCGTACCGATCGACATTCCGCGGCGGCTCCTGCCGCGCGAATGCCGGCAGCGCTGACGCCGGCCCTCGCTCAAGTCCGCGCGCCTCGCGCCGATACCCTCTCCATCGGCCCGGCACGGGCAGGTGCGTCCCCCGCAGTGCATCGGGGCGCGTCTGGCGTCCGGGTATGCGCCTTGCTTGCGTTCACGGATCGGCCTCTTGCGGCCGCAGTGCGCCAGGGCGGGAGAGATCAGGGTCATGTTCGACAAACGGGGTTGCGCAGACTCCGGCAGCAGCGAGTGCCGGCGGCGGACGCCTGCGTGCGGCGCCGGCGGGGGAGTCCCCAGGTGACGCGCAGCGCCCTGCCGACCCCGCCGCGGCGCGTCGCCCGGGCGGCGCGCAGGGGCAACCGCGCGGCGGCGCCGGCGGTTCCGGCGCTGCCGGATTCGGAGGTCCTGCTCTCGGCGCTGGGGGTGAGCCTGGTGGTGACCCGCGGCCGGCGTTTCGTCTGGGCGAACGCCGCGGTGGCTCGGCTGCTGGGCTATTCGGTCGCCGATTTCGTCGAACTCGCGCCGGAGACGCTCTTCTCCACGCCGCGCGCGTTCCGGTCCGAGGCCATCGCGGCCCGCGCTGCGCTGGAGACCGGCGGCATCCACAGCTTCGAGCGACCGCTGCGCCGGCGTGACGGTGAGACGCGCTGGGTCCGCGTCACCGGGCGGCGTCTCGACATGGACGACGGAGCGGCCGGAACGCTGTGGTCGCTCGAGGACACGCAGGAGGCGCACCAGCTCGCTGCCGCGTGCCGCGAAGCCGACATGCGCTGGCAGTTCGCGATCGGCATCGCCGGCGAGGGCATCTGGGACTGGAACCTCGAGACCGGGCAGGTGTTCCTGTCCCGCCCGCTGCAGGAGATGCTGGGCTACACCGACGGCGAGCTCGCCGGTGACGTCGACGCCTGGCACGAGCGCGTTCACCCCGACGACCGTGAGCGCGTCGCAGCCGCGCAGCGGCCGCTGCTCGAGGGCCGTGCCGACCACTACGAAGTGGAGCACCGGCTGCGCGGCAAGGACGGCGCCTATCGCTGGATCGTCGACCGCTGCACGGTGGCGGCGCGCCGCGCCGACGGCGCTCCGGCGCGCCTCATCGGCGTCCACCTCGACATCCACGAGCGCACGCTCGCCGAGCGAACGCTGCTCGAGCGCGACCTGCGGCTGTCCAAGCTGTCGAGCGAGGTTCCCGGGCTCATCTTCCAGTTCCGCGTCGACGCCAACGGCTGGATGAGCCTGCCGTTCGCGAGCGAGGGCATCCGGCACATCTTCGGGGTCGCGCCCGACGAGGTGCGCGAGGACGCCCGCCCGGCGTTCTCCCGCCTTCATGCGGACGACTTCCCGGGCGTCGTCGCGGCGCTCCAGGACTCGGCGCGTACGCTGACGCCGCTGCATTGCGAGGCGCGGGTGGTCCTGCCCGATGGCACCGTGGCCTGGCGCCGGGCCGAGGGCATGCCCGAGCGCGCTCCCGACGGTGGCACCGTGTGGCACGGCTACATCTCCGACATCCACGCGCTCAAGCAGGCGGAGGCGGCGCTGCGCGACAGCGAGGACCGCTTCCGCGCCGTCTACGAACAGACCGGCATCGGGATCGGCATCCTCGACCACGCCGGGCGCATCGTCGACGGCAACGCCGCGCTGCGGCGGATGGTCGACTATTCCTTCGACGAGCTGCGCGGCAAGCGGGCGATCGACCTCGCGCACCCGGACGACCGGCCGGCGATCGAGGAGGCGCAGCGCGCGTTCATTGCCGGCACCGCGAGCGTCCACGCGCGCGAGCTGCGCTTCCTGCGCAAGGACGGCAGCAGCGCCTGGTTCCACGTCACGCTGTCGATGATCCCCCGGCGCAACGCCGCGCCGGTGGTCACCGTCGTCGTCGAGGACATCGGCGGGCGGGTCGCCGCGCTGCGGGCGCTCTCCGCCAGCGAGGCGCTGTACGGGTCGCTGGTCGACGCGATCCCGCTGTGCATCTACCGGATCGACCCCGACGGACGCATCGTGTTCGTCAATCGGGCGCTGCAGGAGCGCATCGGCGTGCCGCTCGAGGCGATCGTCGGCCGCAACGGCTACGAGTACTTCAGCCGCGAGCGGGCGGCCCGCTACCGCGCGGTCGATCGCGGGATCCTCGAGACCGGGACCGAGTTCCACGGGATCGACGAGCACGTCAGCCGCCGCACCGGCCGGCGCTTCTTCACCGAGATCACCAAGGTCCCGGTGCGCGACACCGACGGGCGCATCGTCGGCATCCAGGGCCTGTTCTCCGACGTCACCCAGCGGATCGAGGCCGAGCGCGAGATCCGCCTGCTCGCCAACGTCTTCGAGAGCAGTCACCAGGCCATCATGATCACCGACGCGACGCCGCGGATCCTGCGCGTCAACGCCGCGTTCGAGCAGATGACCGGCTACACCGAGGCCGAGGTGCGCGGGCGCAACCCCGGCATGCTGCGCGCGGACATCCGCCCGCGCGGCTTCTACGAGGAGATGTGGCGGCGGCTCGAGGCGCAGGGTCGCTGGGACGGCGAGCTGTGGAACCGGCGCAAGGACGGCAGTCCCTATCCGGAGCTGCTGTCGATCGGCGTCGTGCGCGACAGCGAAGGCCACGCCACGCACTACGTCGGCCAGTTCGCCGACATCAGCGAGCGCAAGGCGACCGAGGCGCGCATCGAGTACCTGGCGCACCACGACGTGGTGACCGAGCTGCCGAACCGCGCGCTGCTCGCCGACCGCGCGCAGGTGCTGTTCGCGCAGGCGGCGCGGCGACGGCAGAAGGCCGGCGTGCTGTTCCTCGATCTCGACCGGTTCAAGAACGTCAACGACGCGCTCGGGCACGATGTCGGCGACGAACTGCTGCGGGAGGCAGGCCGCCGGCTTTCGGCGGCGGTGCGCGCCGCGGACACCGTGAGCCGCACCGGCGGCGACGAGTTCGTCATCCTGCTGTCGGACCTGGCGCACCCCGAGGATGCCGGGCGGATCGCGCGCACGCTGCAGGAGCGGCTCGCGGAGCCGTTCCGTCTCGACGGCCGCGAGGCGAGCGTCACCTGCAGCATCGGCATTGCCATCTATCCCGACAACGGCCGCGACCTTTCCGAGCTGCAGCGCAACGCCGACGCGGCGATGTACTCGGCGAAGGCGCGCGGACGCGACCGCTTCTGCTACTACGCGCCCGAGATGAACGAGCGCGCGAGCGATCGCCTCTTGGTCGAGAACGACCTGCGCCGGGCGCTGCGCGGCGACGAGTTCTACGTCGAGTACCAGCCCCAGGTCAGCCTCGCCGAGTGCCGGATGGTCGGGATGGAGGCGCTGGCGCGCTGGCGGCACCCCGAGCGCGGAGTCATCGCGCCGGGCTCATTCATCCCGGTCGCCGAGGAGACCGGGCTCATCGTCCCGCTGGGCGAACGGGTGCTCGAGATCGCGTGCCGGCAACGGCGCGAGTGCTTCGAGACCGGTCACCGTGCCGGGGTCGTCGCCGTCAACGTCTCCGCGCTGCAGTTCCGCGAAGCCCAGTTCGTCGAAACCGTCCGGCGGGTGCTGAAGGAGACGCAGCTGCCGGCGCCGCTGCTCGAGCTCGAGGTCACCGAAAGCGTCCTGATGCACGGCCCCGACACGGTTGCGGCGACGCTGAACGAGCTCGCCGCGCTCGGCGTAGGGCTCGCGATCGACGACTTCGGCACCGGCTACTCGAGCCTGTCCTACCTCAAGCACTTCCCGGTGCGCCGGCTCAAGATCGACCAGTCGTTCGTGCGCGAGATGACGCACGACGCGAACAGCGGGGCGATCGTCGAGGCGATCATCGCGCTCGGGCGCGTGCTCAAGATGTCGGTGGTCGCCGAGGGCGTCGAGACGCAGCAGCAGCTGGAAGCGCTGCGCGGCTTCGGTTGCGACGACGTGCAGGGGTACTTCGTCCGCCGGCCGGCGAGCGCCGCGGACATCGCGCCGCTGTGCGCGGCCGACAGCTTCGCGCACCTGCGGCCGGCGAAGGGCTGACGCGACCGCCTCGGTGCCCGCTCCGCGGCGGGTGCCGGCGCACGTATAATCGCCGTTCCGGCCGGCTTTTCGCCGTGCCGGAGTCCCTCTTCCTTCCCCCTTGACCGCGCGCCCGCAGAGCCACGTTCCGCCGCAGGCCGTGCTGCTGATCGTCGCGGCCCTGCTGTGCTTCACGCTGATCGACGCCATCATCAAGCTGCTGACCCAGCGCTATCCGGTGCCGCTGCTGGTCTTTGCCCGCTGGGGCGTGCAGGTGGTGGCGCTGCTGCTGTGGCTCGTGCCGGCGATGGGCACGCGACTGTTCCGCTCGCGCGAGCTGCCGCTGCAGCTGGCCCGCGGCGTGCTGCTGCTCGGGGCGTCGTTGTGCTTCTTCAACGCCCTCAAGTTCCTGCCGCTCGCCGAGGTGACGGCGCTGACCTACCTGTCGCCGATGCTGGTCGCCCTGCTGTCGGCGGTGTTCCTGCACGAACGGCTGACTGCGCTGCGCGTCGCGATGATCGCCGCGGGACTCCTCGGCATGCTGCTGATCGTGCGACCCGGCGGCGAGGTCTTCCACGGCGCGGCGCTGCTGGCGCTCGCGGCGGCGGGCTTCAACGCGGCGTTCCAGATCCTGACCCGCAAGCTCGCCGCCGAGGACGCGAGGGTGACGCTCGTCTATCCGGCGATCGTCGGCACCGTGCTGATGTCGTTCGCGACGCCGTGGACGGGGATCGAGCAGGCGATCCCCTGGGTCGACGTCGCGCTGATCGTCGTCGCCGGTCTCGTCGGCACGTTCGGCCACTTCCTGTTCATCCTCGCCTTCCAGCGGGCGCCCGCTTCCGGGCTCACGCCGTTCACCTACGTCCAGCTCGTCTGGGCGACAGTCGTCGGCTGGGCGATCTTCGGCCGCCTGCCCGATGCCTTTTCGCTGGCGGGGATGCTGGTGATCGCCGGCAGCGGGCTCGTCGTGGTCCTGCACGAGCGGCGGCGTTCGCGGCTGCCGGTCGCGGTCCCGACGGTCATCGACTAGGACCTGTGCGATCATGGTCGACAGGCCATCCCCCACGGCAGCCCGATGAACGCCCTCGATCCCACGGCAATGCTCGACTTCGCCCGCGAAATGGCGGGCGCGGCCGGCCGGGCGATCCTGCCGCATTTCCGCGCCGAGATCCTGGTCGAGGACAAGGGCGGAAACCAGGGCTACGACCCGGTGACCGTCGCCGACCGTGCCGCGGAAACGGTGATCCGCTCCCTGATCGCCGCGCGCCATCCGGATCACGGCATCCGCGGCGAGGAGCACGGCTGGGAGAAAGGCGCATCGAACTGGACCTGGGTGATCGACCCCATCGACGGCACCCGCAGTTTCATCATGGGCCAGCTGCACTGGGCGACGCTGATCGCGCTGAACGACGGCAACCGGCCGCTCGTCGGCGTCGTCCACCAGCCTTTTGTCGGGGAGTCGTTTGCCGCCGTCGCGGGCGGGACCGCGGAATGGACCCGCGGCAGCGAACGACGGGTGCTGCGCACGCGGGCCTGCCCGAAGCTCGCGCAGGCGATCGTGGCGACGACCGACCCGCGCCACTTCCGGTCGCCCCGGCAGCAGGCCGCCTACGGCGCGGCAACCGAGGGCGCGCGGCTGGTGCGCTACGGAGGGGACTGCTACTGCTACACGCAGCTCGCCATGGGCCTGACCGACGTCGTCATCGAGACCGGCCTGCAGGCCTACGACATCCAGGCCCTGATTCCGCTGATCGAGGCGGCCGGCGGGATGGTCACCGATTGGACGGGGGGACCCTGCACGGAAGGCGGCGACGTGCTCGCCTGCGGCGATCCGGTGCTGCATGCGGCGTTGCTGGCGCGCATGGCAGCGGCCCTCGGACGCTGACCCGTCAGGCCTCGGCGGAGACTCTTTCCGTGCCGGCCTCCCGGCAAAAGACGGCGCGGCCGCTGCCACCCGCCGCGCCGGGCGGGGGCGGCGATGCCCCAAGGGGGTGCGTCGAACGCCTGTATTCGCTAGAATTCCGAGGCTATCCGCCGATTGGAATGTCAGTGCTTACTCCGCTTGGGTTCACATTGCTGCGGGAACTTGCCGACGGCGCCTTCCATTCCGGCGAGGATCTTGCCGCCAAGGTGGGCCTGACGCGTGCCCGCGTTTCGCAGGTGCTGAAGGAGGCCGAAGCGTCCGGGCTGGCACTGGAACGGATCAAGGGCCGCGGCTACCGGCTGCTCGAAGCACCGGGCTTCCTCGATGCCGAGGCGATCCGGCGGCTTCTTGCCGAACTCGCCGCAGCGCGACCGGCCGGCGCGCCGATCGCGCCCATCGCGGTCGAGGTCGTCGACCAGATCGAATCGACGTCGAGCGAGCTCTCCCGCCGCTCGCAGCGACGGGACATTCACGGCATGTTGCTGGCGGCCGAGTGGCAGACGGCAGGGCGCGGCCGTCGCGGGCGGAGCTGGACCGCGGTCGCCGGCGGCAGTCTCACCTTCTCGCTCGGCTGGCGTTTCGAGCAGGGAGCCGGCTTTCTTGCCGGCCTGTCGCTGGCCGTCGGTGTCGCCGTCGTCCGGGCATTGGAAGCCGAAGGATTCCGCGACGTCGCGCTCAAGTGGCCGAACGACCTCGTGCACCGCCATCACAAGCTGGGCGGCATCCTCATCGACCTCAACGGCGACGCTCTCGGGCCCTCCGTCGTGGTGATCGGCGTCGGCATCAACGTGCGTCTGCCTGCGAGCGTTCGTGCCGAGATTCCGGTGCCGGCGACCGATCTCACGTCCGTGGCCGCTCGCAGGATGCTGCCGGTCGATCGCAACCGCGTGCTCGCGCGCCTGGTCGACGAACTCTCCGCGACGCTCGCCCAGTACGCGGCCGAGGGCTTCGCGCCGTTCGCCGCCGAATGGCAGCGCCGGCACGCCTACCAGGGCAAGATGGTGAAGCTGCTGCTCCCCGACGGCGCGACGGTGACCGGCAAGGTCGCCGGCGTCGACGCGAGCGGCGCGCTGGTGCTGGCCGACGGGCCGCGCCGCGCCCGGTTCCTCGCCGGCGAGATCTCGCTGCGCCGCGCGTAGCCCGCGACCGTCCGGGCGCGTTCGCGTCGATCAGCGACCACGTTCCGCGTCCCCTTCGCCGTGAGCCAGGTCCTCGCCATCGATATCGGCAACAGCCGGATGAAGTGGGCGCTGCACGGCCCGCGCGGCTGGCGCAACCAGGGCGTGGTCGCCAACGCCGACATCGGCAGCCTCGCCTTGCGCGACTGGCACAACCTGCCGCCGCCGATCCGGGTCGTCGGCGTCAACGTCGCCGGCGAAGCGGCGCGTGTCCGCCTGGAGGCGCAGCTCGCCCGCTGGCGGATCGCCCCGGAGTGGCTCACCGCCGGCGCAGCCGCCTGCGGCGTGCAGAACCGGTACGCGCGTCCCGCGCAACTCGGCGCCGACCGCTGGGCTTCGCTGTGCGCCGCGCGGCGGCGCTCGCTCGCCGACGATCTCTTTCCGCCGGCCTGCGTCGTCGTCAACGCCGGCACCGCGGTCACCGTCGACGCGCTCGACGCCGACGGCGTCTTCCGCGGTGGGCTGATCCTTCCCGGCCTGCGCCTGATGCTGCGCGCGCTGGCGGAGAACACGGCGGCGCTCAAGGTGACGCCGGGCGAGATGCGGCCGTTCCCCGACAACACCGCCGACGCGCTGTACTCGGGCGCGATGAGCGCGGTGTGCGGCGCGATCGAGAGCATGCGCCGGCGCGTCGATCCGCGGGCCGAGCAGGTGCGTTGCTATCTCGCGGGAGGATCGGCGGCCGAGATCGCGCCGCACCTCAACGCGCCGGTCGAGGTCGTGGATAATCTGGTGCTGGAGGGCGTGCTCGCGCTGGCGGGCGCGCTCTGACCACGCCCCGACCCATGCGCACGCTCCTCGTCCTGCTGCTGCTCGCCAACCTGACGCTGCTCGGGTACACCCTGCTCGACCGGCGGACGAGCGGCGAGGGCGTGCGTCTCCAGCAGCAGGTGCACCCGGACAAGATCAAGCTGCTGTCCCCGCGCGAGGTCGCGCAGCTCGGCCCGGCGAAGATCGCCGCGCTGCCGGACGTCTGCCTCGAATGGGGGCCGTTCGGCGACGCCGACCGCACCCGCGCGCTCGCCGACCTCGAGCCGCTGGCGCTGGGCAAGCTCCTCACCCAGCGGCGGATCGAGAGCAGCACTGCGTTCTGGGTGTACGTGCCGCCGCTTGCAAACAAGGCGGCGGCCGAGACCCGGGCGGCCGTCCTGCGCGCCGCAGGCGTCAAGGACCTGTTCGTCGTCGACAGCGGGCGCGATCGTTTCGCGATCTCGCTCGGCAACTTCCGCACCGAGGAAGCCGCCAACGCGTACCTCGCCGAGCTTGCCGCGAAGAACGTCAGCACCGCCCGCGTCGGGCAGCGGCAGCTGACGACCGTTTCGACGCTGCTCGTGATCCGCGATCCGCGCGAACCGGTGATGGCGCGGCTGCGCGAGATCGCCCCGTCGTACCCCGGCAGCGAGGCCAAGCTCGGCAGTTGCGAGAAGCCGGGCTGACGACCGCGATGCTGCTCACCGCCGCCGAAGCCGATGCGGTCAACGCCGAGGTCGCGCGTGCCGAAGCGGCCACCGGTGTCGAGATCGTCGCCGTCGTCGCGCTGCGCGCGAGCCACTATCCGCAGCTTCCCTGGAAGGCATTCGCCCTCGGCGTCGCGCTGGCCGCGCTCGCCCTGGTCGTCTGGGGCGCGCTGACGCCGGACTGGGGCGGGGGCCCGACGGCGCTGCGCACCGCGGTGACGATGCTCGCGGCGGGCGCCGCCCTCGCGCTGCTGACGGTCGTCTCAACGCCGGTCGCGCGGCTGTTCCTGCGCCGGCCGCGCAGCGCCTTCGAGGCCCGCCGCTGTGCCGAGCTCATGTTTCACCGCCATCGGGTCGACGCCACCCGCGAGCGCACCGGTGTGCTGCTGCTCGCCTGCCTGTTCGAGCGCCGGCTCGAGGTGATCGCCGACGCAGGCGTCGCCGGCCGCGTCGGGGCGCAGGAGTGGCGCGCCACGCTCGATCGGGTGCCGCGGCCGGCGTCTCCCCGCGACGCCGCACCGGCGCTGATTGCCGGCGTGCGCGCGATCGCCACGCTGCTCGCGGCCAAGGGGTTCCGCGGCGGTGGCAGCGATCGCAACGAGTTGCCCGACCGGCCGCGCGAGGAGACCGGGCCGTGACGGTGGCCGCGGTCGCGATCAGGGTCGCGCTGCTGCTGCTGGCACTCGTCGCCGCGGCGCCTGCCGTCGCGGCCGACGTGCCGTTCATGAGCGGGCGCATCGTCGACAACGCGGAACTCCTGCCGCGGGCGACGCGGGAGAAGATCGGCGCGACGCTCGCCGCGCACGAGAGCGCCACCGGCAACGAGATCGCCGTGCTCACGGTGCCGACGCTCGACGGCGAGAGCATCGAAGGCTCCGCGACGCGGGTTTTCGACGCGTGGAAGCTCGGCAAGAAGGGCAACGACAACGGCGTGCTGCTGATCGTCGTCCCGCAGGATCGCCGGCTGCGGATCGAGGTGGGTTACGGTCTCGAGGGCACGCTGCCCGACGTCGTCGCCAGCCGCATCATCCGCGACGTGATGACGCCGGCGTTCAAGGGCGGCGACTACGACCGGGGCATCGGCGACGGGGTGGCGGCGATCGTCGCCACGCTGGAAGGTCGCTCGGCGGCGACGGCACCCGCCGGGCCGGCGCCGTCGCGTTCGTCGTCGCGCTCCATCGACGACTTCGAGCAGGGCCTGCCGCCGTGGCCGATGCGCATCCTGCTGGGCGCGTTCATCTTCGGCGTGATCGGGCTCTTTACCTTCATCGGGGTGATGACGCCCGGCGT
>DATIUK010000020.1:0-4005 GCA_035466885.1 Casimicrobiaceae bacterium | reverse complement strand
CGCCTGGGCGCTGGGGCGGCTAAAGCTGGAACGCGGGGGGAACTGCCCGCTGCAGGCAGCGGAGCTCCTGGTCGACGACCACACCGACGGCGCGTATGCGGTGCTGCGACTTACCGGCACGTGCCCGTCCGCCGCCCCGGTGCTGGCGTTGAGCTATCGGCTCCTGTTCGACATCGACCAATTGCACCGCGGGCTGCTGCGGCTGGAGGTGGATGGCGTCTCGCAAACCTCGGTGCTGGGGCCGGATAGCGGTGTGCTGAACGTGAAAGCCGGCGAGACTTCTCGGCTGGCGCAGTTCGGCACGTACCTGGTGGAGGGCACCTTTCACATCTGGATCGGCTTCGACCACGTCCTGTTCCTGTTGTCGTTGCTGCTGCCTGCCGTGCTGGTACACGAATCGCGGCGCTGGACGGGCGTGGGTTCGTTCCGGGCCGCGCTGACGGAAGTGCTTTGGGTGGTCACCGCCTTTACCGTCGCGCATTCGATCACGCTGTCGATCGCGGCGCTGCAGATCGTCGGGCTGCCGTCGCGGCTGGTGGAATCCGCCATTGCCGCTTCGGTGGCGCTGGCGGCGGCCAACAACCTGTGGCCGGTGGTGGAGCGGCGGCGCTGGGTGGTGGCCTTCGGCTTCGGTCTCATTCACGGCTTCGGTTTCGCCAGCGTGCTGACCGAACTCGGCTTGCCCAAGGACGCGCTGGTGCTCTCGCTGCTGGGGTTCAATGTCGGCGTCGAGATCGGCCAACTGGTCATCGTGGCGTGCTTCCTGCCGGTGGCCTACCTGTTGCGAAATACGCGGCTGTACCGCAAGGGCGTGTTCGTGGGCGGCTCGATTCTCATCCTGCTGCTGGCGCTCGTGTGGCTCGCGGAGCGGGTGTTCAACCTGAAGCTGATCGGCGGCTATTGATTCGGCACGAAGAAATCAAAGCCGTCGATCGCAGCAGAAGTGCTCCCTATTTGCTCCGTGTCAATTGCGCCAGCAGATCGCTCGACTTCTGCATCAGCTCCCGCCGTCGCTCAGGCAGCGTCGCCCTGTTGCAAGCCCGCTCGACCTCGCAGCCCAGCAAAGTCACCTAAAGGTCAGCGCTGGAAAGCCTCTGGACATAGCGCGCGACGAGGTCGATCTCGAGATTCACGACCGCGCCGACCGCGAGCGCGCCGAGCGTGGTCACCGCCAGCGTGTGCGGGATCAGGTTGACGTGAAAGCGCCGTCCATCGACGCCGTTGACGGTGAGGCTCACCCCCTGCACGGCGATCGAGCCCTTGGCGGCGATGAAGCGCGCGAGCGGGCCGGGTGCCTCGATGTCCAGCCGCCAGCTGCCGCCGGGGTCGCCCGTGACCGCTGCGAAGGCGACGACGTGCCCGACCCCGTCGACGTGACCGGTCATCAGGTGTCCGCCCAGCCGGTCGGCGAGCCGCAGCGCCTTCTCGAGATTGACCTCGCCGGGCGCGCCGAGCCCGGTGGTGCAGCGGATCGTCTCGGCGGAAACGTCGAACAGCAGAACCGGCCCGTCGGGCCCCGCCCTCTTCTCGACCACGGTCAGGCAGCAGCCGTTGACGGCCACGCTGTCGCCGATGCCGATGTCGGCGACGTCGAGCGCGCCGGGCGCGATCGCGAGCCGCAGGCCATCGGGGCCCGCACCCGCAGTGACGATCCTGCCCTTCGCCTGGACGATTCCGGTGAACATCGGTCAATCCTCTCGTTGCACGCGGGCGATGACCCGCAGGTCGTCGCCGATCCGGGCGACGTCGTGAAAGCGCAGCCGCACGCCGTCGGCGAGTTGCCGCAAACCGGCGCCGAAGTCGGCCACCCCACGCGCCGGATCCCCCAGCACCAGCGGCGCGAGGTAGGCGACGATCTCGTCGACGTGGCCGCCGGCCAGGAGCGCGCCGTTGAGCCCGGCGCCCGCCTCGACGTGCAGCTCGTTGACGCCGCGCCGCGCGAGCTCGACGAGCAGCGCGCCAAGGTCGACGCGACCGGCGGTATCGGGCAGCGCGATTGACTCGACGCCCAATGACCACGCCGGGTTGCGCGCGCCGGCGGTGACAACGAGCGTGGCCCCACCCGCCAGGATCTTGGCGCCCGGCGCGGTCGCTGCGTCGCGATCGACGACGACCCGCAGCGGCTGCCGCGGCGTCGGCACCGCGCGCACGGTGAGCTGCGGGTCGTCGTGCCGCACCGTGCCGATACCGGTCAGGATCGCGCAGGCGCGGGCGCGGTAACGGTGGCCGTCCTCGCGCGCCGAAGCGCCGGTGATCCAGCGGCTGGTCCCGTCGGCCAGCGCGCTCCGGCCGTCGAGGCTGGTCGCGAGCTTCATCCGCACCCACGGCCGGCCGCGCGTCACGCGGTGCACGAATCCGATGTTGAGCTCGCGCGCCTCGTCCTCGAGCACGCCGATGTCGACGGCGATGCCGGCCGCGCGCAGCCGCTCGGCGCCGCGCGCCGCGAGCGGGTTGGGGTCCGCCATCGCAGCGACGACGCGCGCGACGCGCGCCGCGATCACCGCGTCGGTGCACGGCGGGGTGCGGCCGGTGTGATTGCAGGGCTCGAGCGTCACGTACAGCGTGGCGCCGGCCGGGTCGTGGCCGCGGGCGCGCGCGTCGGCGAGCGCCGCCACCTCCGCGTGCGCTTCGCCGGCACGCTCGTGGAAGCCTTCGCCGATGACCTCGCCGTCGCGCGCGATCACGCAGCCGACACGGGGGTTGGGGCTGGTCGTCCAGAGTCCGCGCGCGGCCAGCGCGAGCGCACGCGCCATGAGGCTGCGGTCGGTGTCGGGGCGGTCGTTCACGGCGTTCCCTTCGCGCTGCGCGTCCTGACGTTCGCGCCCGTGCCGGTCCTGCGCGCTCGCATCCGGGCGCCGGCGCCCGTTACTTCCGCGACCGCTTCGCCGGCGTCTCGACTTCCTTCAACGCGTCGCGGAAGTCCTCGACGTCCTGGAAGGCGCGATACACCGAGGCAAAGCGGATGTAGCCGACCTTGTCGAGCTTGCGCAGCTCCTGCATCACCATCTCGCCGATCTGTCGCGACGGGATCTCGCGCTCGCCCAGCGCCAGCACCTGGGCGACGATCCGGTCGACCGCCTGGTCGACGTACTCGGTGGGCACGGGGCGTTTGTGCAGCGCGCGCTGGAAGCCGTTGCGGATCTTCTCGGCGCTGAAGTCGGAGCGCGTGCCGTTGGTCTTGACCACCTGCGGCAGCCGCAGCTCGACGGTCTCGTAGGTGGTAAAGCGCTTCTGGCAGGCGAGGCAGCGGCGCCGGCGGCGGATCGAGTCACCCGCGTCCGAATCGCGCGAATCGATGACTTGCGTTTCCGTGCTGGGACAGAAAGGGCACTTCATGGCCTCTGTCCTCTGTCCTCTGTCACCCGTAAACCGGGAACTTCTTGGTCAGCGCCGCGACGCTGGTCGCCACCCTGGCGATCCTGGCGTCGTCGCCCGCCGCTTCGAGCACGTCGGCGATCAGGTGTCCGAGCTCCTCGCACTCGAGCTCGGTGAAGCCGCGCGTGGTCACCGCGGGGCTGCCGAGGCGAATCCCGGAGGTCACGAACGGCTTCTCGGGGTCGTTGGGGATCGAGTTCTTGTTGACGGTGATGTGCGCCTTGGCGAGCGCCGCCTCGGCGTCCTTACCGGTGATCTTCTTGGCGCGCAGATCGACCAGGAACAGGTGGCTGTCGGTTCCGCCGGAGACGATTCGCAGCCCGCGCTCGTTCATCACCTTGGCCATCACGCGCGCATTCTCGAGCACCTGCTCCTGGTAGCGGCGGAAGTCCTTGCGCAGCGCCTCGCCGAAGGCAACGGCCTTGGCGGCGATCACGTGCATCAGCGGGCCGCCCTGCAGTCCCGGGAACACCGCCGAGTTGATCGCCTTCTCGTGCTCGGCGCTGGTGAGAATGATGCCGCCACGGGGGCCGCGCAGCGTCTTGTGCGTCGTGCTGGTCACATAGTCGGCGATGCCGACGGGGCTGGGGTAGACGCCCGCCGCGACCAGGCCGGCGTAGTGTGCCATGT
>DATIUK010000019.1:0-8151 GCA_035466885.1 Casimicrobiaceae bacterium | reverse complement strand
TTCATCATGGCGTCGACCTTCCACCTGATTGACAGCCTCTGGGCGCTGATGCTCGCGAATGCGGCGGTTGGCGTCCCCTTCGCGACCTGGTTGCTGAAGGGCTTTTTCGACGGCATCCCGCGCGATCTCGAGCAGGCGGCGATGATCGATGGCTGCAGCCATCTGTCGGCCTTCGTCTACATCATCGTCCCGCTGGCGCGCCCAGGGCTCGCCGCCTGCGCGATTTACCTTGCGATCCTGTCGTGGTCCGATTTCGTGTTCGCGAAGACGCTGATCAACGACCAGGCGCACTGGACGATCACCACCGGGATGGTGTCGTTCATCGGCGAGCACGGGATCGATTGGTCGGCATTGATGGCGGCCGGCGTGATCTCGATGCTCCCGATGATCGTGCTGTTCCTGCTGCTCGAGCCGTTCCTGGTGTCGGGGATGACCTCGGGTTCACAGAAATAGAAGGGAGGGCATCCATGCACGTCCTTGTCACGGGATCCGCCGGCCGCGTCGGGCAACGCGTCGTGGCGCTGCTGCGCGCGCGCGGCGACACCGTCACCGGCTTCGACCTGAAGCCGCTGCGCGGCACCGATGGAGGCTACCGCGAGGTGATCGGCGCGTTCGACGATCCCGCGGCGGTTGCCCGTGCGATTCAAGGGGCGGAGGTCGTGCTGCACCTGGGCGCCTTCATGTCATGGCTGCCCGCCGACGCCGGACGCGTCTACGCGGCCAACGCGACCGGGACGTTCCATCTCCTCGCCGCCGCGGCCGCGGCGAAGGTACGGCGCTTCGTGCTGGCGAGCACCGGCGAAGTCTATCCGGAGGTGCGCCCGCGCTACCTGCCGCTCGACGAGAGCCATCCGCGCGAGCCGACGTCGGTCTACGGCCTCAGCAAGCTGCTCGCGGAGGAAATGACCGCGTTCTTTCACCGCACGCAGGGTCTGCCGTTCGTCATCCTGCGCTTTTCGCACACCCAGGACGCACGGGAACTCGCGGATCCGGCGAGCTTCTTCTCGGGCCCGCGGTTCTTCCTGCGCAGCAAGATCCGGCAGCAGCGCGAGTTCGGCAATACGCGCTCGCTCGCGGTGCTGGAGCCGCTCGACGACGGGACGGAGAAGCTCCTGGTGCAGTGCGGCGAGGACGGCACGCCCTACCGGATGATGTTTGCCGATGCGCGTGACATCGCCGACGGCGTGGTGCTGGCGATCGATGCGCCCCGGGCGCAGAACGCGACGATCTTCCTCGGCCCCGACGAGGCGACCCCGCTGGACGCTGCGGTCGCCCTGCTGGCGGATCGGACCCGGCTGCCGGTCGTGCGCGCGAACCTGCCGGGACCGGCCGTGAACTACACGACGTCGAACGCGCGTGCGCGCGAGCTTCTTGGTTTCCGCCCGCGCTGGACCTTCGCCTCGATGGTCGAGGACGCGTTCGCCGGTAGTACGTGAGCGTCGTGCCGGCGCGCGGCCGGCGGTAGCTCACTCGGCGCCGCCGCGCACGATGAGCATCGAGGTCGTCAGGTTGCGCGCCAGCCGGTCGCTGACGCTGCCCAGCAGCAGCCGGGCCACGCCGCTCGGCCCGCGCGAGCCCACGACCAGTAGGTCGGCGCCGGAAGCCTCGACCGCCTCGGCGAGCTGCTCGGCGGGGTGCTGGCTGGTCGACACCAGCAGCCGGGTCCTGGGCTCGATGCCGAGCGCGCGGGCGCGCGCGACGGCATGGTCCAGCACTCCCTGGCCTTCCTGCTCCAGTGCGGTATTGAAGCCCGCGCGCATGTCGTCGGTGGCGACCCCGCGCGCCTGGCGCATCAGCGCCTGATCCACCGCGTGCACGAGCTCGAGCGTGGCGCCGAACGACTTCGCCATCGCCACCGCAGCCTCGAGCGCATGGAACGAAGAGGCTCGTTCGTCGATTCCGACCAGGATGTGCTTGAACATGACGGGACCTTCCGTTGATGGGGCGTTGGCGGTGGCGGGCGGGGCGAATGCGGCCACGGAACCCGCCCATTATAGTGCCGGCTGGCGCAGCGGCCTTCTCACTCCTCCCAGTCGAAGCGCCGAACCGCGATCCACGCGAACGCCGCGCTGAACGCGAGCAGCACGCCGACCGGCGCGAGCGCAGCGTCGAGCGGGAGGCCGCGCCAGGTCATCGCCGCGAGCCCGTCGATCGCCCAGCGGGTGGGCACGACCAGCGTGGCGGTCTGCAGCCATTCGGGGAACACGAAGGTCGGCACCCACGCTCCGCCGAGCATGACCAGGAGCAGCGTGGCGACGATTGCGATACCCCGCGTGGCTTCCGGGGTCCTGCCGATCGCCGCGATCAGCAGTCCGAACGTCGCGGTGAGCAGCGAGAAGGCGAGCGCCACCGCGACAAACCCGATGATGCTGCCCTCGATGCGCACGCCGAAGAAGGCGATCGCGGCCGCGTAGATGCCGGCCAGCAGCAGCATCGCGATCACGGTCCCGGACAGGATCCGGCTGCCGAGCAGCAGCCGGCGCGAAACCGGCGCAGCACGCAGCCGTTTCCAGATGCCCTGGCGGCGCATCAGCAGCACCGCCATGCCGAGCTCGATGCCCATGAACAGGATGAACTGGACGCTCATGCCGGCAAAGGCGTGCGCGTAGCTGTTGTACTTGCGTCCCACGCCCGAGGTGACCTCCTGCTCCCGGGTCGAGAACGGGATCGAGAACGCCTGCGTCGCGCCGCCCGTGCCCCCTGCGGCGGACGCGGCATCCGGCTGCTGCACGCGCTCGATGCTGTCGAAGAGCGCCAGCAGGTCGCGCCGCCGGGGCGCATCGAGCCTTTCGCTCTTCTGCACGGACTCGCGGATGTCGGCGATGATCGGCGCGGCGGTCGCCGGCGAGAAGGCGGCGCGCGTGACCGCCTTCATCACCTGCTCGGTCAGCACGCCCTTGACCAGCGACACCGCGATCGCCTGCGACGGGTCGAAGTGGATGGCGATCTCGGGCTTGGTGGCACCCGGCAGCAGCAGCGCGCGGGCCGCGGCCGAGCCGAAGCCGGCGGGGATCACCGCCGCGGCGCGGACCTTGCCGTTGCGGACGAGCTCGATGGCCGCCGGCTCGGCCGCCACCTCGACCGCAACCGCCGGGTCGGCCCTGATCGCCTCCACGATGCTCGCGGACACGGCGGACGCGTCGAGGTCGGTGAGCGCGATCGGCACGCGGCTGGGCTTGCGCTGCGGATCGCCGAGCACCGCACCGAAGAATGCGGCGATCAGGATCGGCGCCGCCAGCGTGACCAGCAGCGCGCGGCGGTTGGACAGGTAACGGACGATGTCCGCGCGGGCGAGGGCGAGGAGCGGCTGCACGGTCAGTCGCGCAGCGCGCGCCCGGTGAGCTGCAGGAAGACGTCCTCGAGCGAGTGGCCCGCCGGCCCGTCGCGGACCGTGAGCTGCCGGGCGGCGAGAAAGCCGAGGACTTCGTCGTCGACGACCCCTTCGATCGTGAGCCGCTGCGTGGTCGTCGCGGGCAGCAGGCTCATGAGTCCGGCGAGCGAGTCGGCGGCGACGACGCGGCCGTGGTCGACGATGACGATGCGGTCGCAGAGCCGCTCGACTTCCTCCATGTAGTGCGTCGTGTACACCAGCGCCTTGCCGCGGCGGCGCAGTTCCTCGAGGTTGGCGAAGATCGCATTGCGGCTTTGCGGGTCGACGCCGACGGTCGGCTCGTCGAGGATCAGCAGGTCCGGATCGTGAACGAGCGCGCAGGCGATGTTGAGCCGGCGCTTCATGCCGCCGCTGAAGGTCGCGGGCCGGGCGCCGGCGCGCTCGCCCAGGCCGACGAGGTCGAGCGCGGCGGCACAGCGCTCGCGCAGCAGCGTGCCCGCGACGCCGTACAGCGCGCCGAACAGCTGCAGGTTGGCCAGCGCGGACATGTCCTCGTGCAGCGCGATCTCCTGCGGGACGAGGCCGATGCGCCGCTTGACCGCGCTGCCGTCGTCGCCCACCGGCACGTCGTCGAGCGTGACGGTCCCGCGGTCCGGGCGCAGGAGTCCGCAGAGCATCGCGACCGTGGTCGACTTGCCCGCGCCGTTGGGGCCGAGCAGGCCGAGGATCTCCCCGCGGGCCGCGGTCAGCGAGATCCCGGCGACGGCGGGCTCCCCGCCGTAGGACTTCCAGAGTTCGGTGGCTTGCAGCATCGGGCTCCCCGTCGGGACTCGCAGCGATCATAGCAGTGCGAGAGCCGCCGGTTCTCCGCAACCCCTGCGGTGCAGTACCATGGCCGGTCGAGGCGAGCCGGGGTGCTCCGACCGCGGCGTGACGGCAAGGGGATGTCGATGCAACGAATGCTGCGCAACCTGTCGTGGGCGCTGGTCCTGGCGGCCGGGGTGGTGCTGGCCGAGTCGCCGGCAGTGAAGAGCGTTCCTGCGGTGGACCTCGGGCGCTACGCGGGCCGGTGGTACGAGATCGCCGCTTTCCCGATGTTCTTCCAGCGCCGCTGCGTCGGCGACACCACGGCCGAGTACACGCTGCGCGACGACGGCGCCGTGGGGGTCCGCAATCGCTGCCGGACCGAGGACGGCTTCGACGAGGCGAACGGGCGGGCGACCGTGGTCGAAGGCACCGGCAACGCGCAGCTCGAGGTGTCGTTCTTCTGGCCGTTTCGTGCCGACTACTGGGTGATCGGGCTCGCCGACGACTACCGGTGGGCGGTGGTCGGCAACCCCAACCGGAAGTACCTGTGGGTGCTCTCGCGCACGCCGCAACTCGGTCGCGAGGACCTCGACCGGGCGCTCGCGATCGCCGCGAGCCAGGGTTACGATCTCGCGCAGCTCAAGTACACCCGGCAGGGGAGCACGACCGGCATCCCCGGCGCGGCGCGGTGAGCGGGTAGATTCCGCTGGCCGGGCTTGTCCGGCTCGAATTCAACCGGTGTGCGGGCGGCGATGCGCCGCGGCACGGCGAGTCGCGGCGGGGGCGCGGCGTTCGCCGCTCCCTGCCTTCGGCGGCGGCGCTGCGGCCGCGTCCTTGCGTGCCTGCCGCAGCATCGCGGTGAACTCGCGGTTGAAGTCCGCGGTGATCGCGTCCGGATCGGGCACGAGCCGCGCGTCGGCAATCACCGACAGCGTCGCCGTACCCCGGTAGGAGAGGATGCTCACGCCCAACCCGAGCTGCCGGCCCGGATGCGGCACCCAGAACATCATCCGCTCGATGGGCACGTCGGCGAATCGCAGCATCGTCCGCGGCCCGACCACGTTGGTCATCACCACGCTCGCCTTGCTGCCGAACAGATCGATCGCCAGGTCCTCGATCGCCTTCGGCATCCGGCCGAACAGGTTGAACAGGGCCAGGATCGCGACGGCTTCCGGCGAACGCTTGAGCGCGTCCATCCGCGCCTGGGTCTTCGCCAGCCGGTCCTTGCGGCGCCGGCTCGCGACGGCGAGGTCGAGGATCACCAGGCCGAACTCGTTGCCGAGCCTGCGCGCACGTTCCGGCCGGCGCAGGTCGACCGGCACCATCGCCCGCACGGTCGTGTCGTCGACGTCGACGCCGCGACGCCGCAAGTAGCCGCGCAGCGCGCCGGTCATGGCCGCGACCAGCACGTCGTTCACCTTGGCGCCGGACGCGGCGCCGATCACCTTCACGTCGTCGATCGCGACCGGCTGCGACCAGGCGACCCGCTTCCTCATGCCGAACCGGCCCTTGAACGGCGAGCTGGGGTCGGGCCGCTTCAGGAGTTCGCTGACCAGCATCTCGGTGCCCTGCAGCGCCAGCGCCGCGCGGTCGAGGAGCTGTTGCGGGTGCACGATGGCGTCGAGGGCGGCGGCCAGTGCGCTTGCCGCGGCGCGGCTGATCGTGGCCAGACCGGGATCCGGAGTCCCGCCCGCCGGCTCGGCATCGTCTGCCGCGCTGCCTGCCGCCGGCTCCGCCGGCGTTTCCGACGACTCGTCGGCGAGGTGACGGACCACCGCCATCATCGCCGTGCCGTCGGCGATGCAGTGGTGGTAGCGCATGACCAGCGCGCTTCCGCCGTCGACGTCGTCGACGACGTGGACCTGCCACAGCGGCTGCTCGCGATCGAGCGGGGTGCTCGCGATGTCGTCGATCAGCCGGATCAGCGCGGCGTGGTCGTGCGGCGCCGGCAGTGCGGCGTGGTGGACGTGCTGGTCGATGTCGAAGCCCGGCATGTCGTCCCAGCACGGGCTCGCGATCGGGAACCCGCGCTCGACGACCCGCTGGCGAAACCGGTCGAACGCGACAATCCGCCGCGCAAAGAGGTCCCGGACGTGCTCGAAGTCGAAGCGCTCGCGGGCGAGCATCACGCCGGTCACCATCGCCAGGTTGGCGGGGCCGTCCATGTGGTACCACGCCGCGTCCACCGGGTTCATCGGAGTGGTCGCCATCGGTCGCCTCCGTCGCGTCATGAACCCTGCCGGCCGGGCGGCCCGGCGGGCGTCATCGGTTCATGGTAGTCGCGGTGCCGGCTGCCGGATTGATCCGCGTCAAGCGGCGACGCAATCGGCTTCGCCGGTCGCGCCCAGACTTGCCGTGCCGCCAAGCCCGGGAGGACCGGGCGGCCCGCTATAATCAACCCTTTTGCCGGCCACCGTTTCGCCGCCCGCCTCCACCCCTGCGATGGACTTCCTGCCGCTGCTCGCCGACCCCCAGGTCTGGATCGCTTTCCTGACCCTCACCGCGCTGGAGCTGGTGCTGGGCATCGACAACATCATCTTCATCTCGATCCTGGTCGACCGGCTGCCGGCCGCCAGCCGCGAGAAGGCGCGCCGGATCGGCCTCTTCCTGGCGATGTTCATGCGCATCGGGCTGCTGCTGCTGCTGTCCTGGATGGTCGGGCTGACCACGCCGCTGTTCAGCGTCGTCGGCAAGGGCATCTCGGGCCGCGACGTCATCCTCATCGTCGGCGGGCTTTTCCTGCTGTGGAAGAGCACGCACGAGATCCACCAGCTGCTCGAAGGCGTCGAGGGCGAGTCGTCCAGTGCCGTGCGCGCGACGTTTGGCGCGGTGATCCTGCAGATCATCATCATCGACATCGTGTTCTCCCTCGACTCGATCATCACCGCGGTCGGCATGGTCGACAACGTGCCGGTGATGATCGCCGCGGTGGTCGTCTCGGTCGGACTGATGATGCTGTTCGCCGCGGCGATCGGGCGCTTCGTGTCGGCGCACCCGACGATCAAGATGCTGGCGCTGTCGTTCCTGCTGGTCGTGGGGATGGCGCTGGTCGCGGAAGGACTCGGGCAGAAGGTGCCCAAGGGCTACATCTACTTCGCCATGGCGTTCTCGGTCGCCGTCGAGATGCTCAACATCCGCATGCGCAGGAAGAAGGGCGCGCCGGTGCAGCTGCGCGAGCCCTACACCCGCGAGGCGCAGGACTGAACGGATCCCGCGACCGGGGCGTCTCCCCCGGCGCAACCCTCGGAGGCACCATGCCATTCACGACCCTGGCCGTCACGCTCGCCGACGGCATCGCCACCATCGCGCTCGACCGCCCCGACAAGGCCAACGCGATCAACCTGCCGATGTGGCAGGAGATCCGGCAGGCGATGGCGTGGCTCGACGAGACGCCGGCTGCCCGGGTCGGTATCGTCACCGGCAACGGCAAGTACTTCTCCGCCGGGATCGACCTCGCGTCCCTCGCGGGGATCGGCGGCATGGTGCGCGACGACTGCGACGGCCGCAGCCGCGAGAAGCTGCGCCGGATCATCCTCGACCTGCAGGACACGCTGACCTCGATCGAGCGCTGCCGCAAGCCGGTGCTCGCCGCAATCCAGGGGCCGTGCATCGGCGGCGGCGTCGACCTGGTCGCGGCCTGCGACATGCGCTACTGCTCGGCCAACGCCTACTTCAGCGTCAAGGAGATCGACGTCGGCATGACCGCCGACCTCGGCACGCTGCAGCGCCTGCCGCGCCTCGTCGGCGACGGGATGGCGCGCGAGATGGCGTACACCGGGCGCAAGGTCGACGGCAGCGAGGCGCAGGCGATTCGCCTGGTCAACCGCTGCTACGACAGCCCCGAGGCGCTGCAGCAGGGCGTCCTCGCGCTCGCCCGCGCGATCGCCGCCAAGTCGCCGCTGTCCGTCCGCGGCTCGAAGGAAATGCTCAACTACGCGCGCGACCACACGGTCGCCGACGGCCTCGAGCACGTGGCGACCTGGAATGCGGCCATGCTGCTCTCTGCCGACCTG
>DATIUK010000018.1:0-3773 GCA_035466885.1 Casimicrobiaceae bacterium | reverse complement strand
GGATTGTTCATCGGCATGGTGCTGGCGCTGCAGGGCTACGACGTGCTCAACCGCTACGGCGCCGACGAATCGTTGGGCATTCTGGTCGCGCTGTCGCTGGTGCGGGAGCTGGGGCCCGTCGTCGCCGGCCTGCTGTTCGCGAGCCGCGCCGGCAGCGCGATCACCGCCGAGATCGGCTTGATGAAGGCCACCGAGCAGCTGTCGGCGATGGAGATGATGGCCGTCGACCCGCTGGCGCGCGTGGTCGCTCCGCGCTTCTGGGGCGGCGTGATCTCGATGCCGCTCCTGGCGGCGCTGTTCTCGACGATGGGGATCTACGGCGCCTATCTGGTCGGCGTCAAGCTGATCGGCATCGATGCCGGCGCGTTCTGGGGCAACATGCAGGCTGCGGTCGATTTCCGCACCGACATCGTCAACGGCGTCATCAAGAGCGTCGTCTTCGGCATCGCAGTCAGCATGATCGCCGTGTTCGAGGGCTTCGACGCGAATCCGACCGCGGAGGGCGTCTCCAGCGCGACGACGCGCACCGTGGTCGCGAGCTCGCTCGTCATCCTCGCGCTCGACTTCATTCTCACCGTGTTCATGTTCCGCGGGGTCGCATGACGTTACCCGCCGACAGCGGCCGCGCGGCAGGGGCGGGCCGATGCAAAGACGTCCCGCCGGCGCAGGCCAAGGAGTGGATCGCATGAGTCGCAGCACGCTCGACCTCTGGGTCGGCATCTTCGTCACCATCGGCCTCGGCGCGCTGCTGTTCCTCGCGCTCAAGGTCGGCAACCTGACGTCGTTCAACAACGCCCCCGGCTATCGGGTCGAGGCGCGCTTCGACAACATCGGCGGCCTCAAGCTGCGCGCGCCGGTCAAGGCCGCGGGCGTCGCCGTGGGCCGCGTGGACAAGATCCGCCTCGACCCCGCCACCTACCAGGCGGTGGTCACCCTGCGGATCGACCGCGGCTACGAGTTCACCGCCGACACCATTGCATCGATCCTGACCTCGGGCCTGCTCGGCGAGGTCTACATCGGCCTCGACGTCGGCGGCGAGACCAAGATGATCGGCGACGGTGAAAAGATCGGCAAGACGCAGTCGGCGATGGTGCTCGAAAAGCTCATCGGGCAGTTCCTGTTCGACAAGGCCGGGGGAGCGGGCAAGTGAGCGCCGCGCTGCGCGCCGCTGCGCGCACTGTCGCCGCCGTCGCGGCGACGGCGCTCTTCGCCGGCTGCGCCACCACCGGGTCGAAGGTCGACCCGCTGGAGCCGATGAACCGGGCGATGTTCGACGTCCACGAGGTCGTCGACGGCAACGTGGTCCGGCCGATCGCGCAGGCCTACGTCGACTACGTGCCCGATCTCCTGCGGCTGGGCGTGTCCAACTTCTACAACAACATCGACGACTTCTTCTCCGGCATCAACGGCCTGCTGCAGGGCAAGCTGGAGAAGGCCGGCGACGATTTCGGCCGGGTCGTGGTCAACTCGCTGTTCGGGCTGGGCGGCATCTTCGACCCGGCGTCGGACATCGGGATCGAGCGCGGCAACGAGGACTTCGGCCAGACGTTTGCCTACTGGGGCCTGCCGGTCGGGCCCTACCTGTTCGTGCCGCTGTTCGGGCCGTCGACCGTGGTCGACGCGAGCGGCGACCTCGTGCGCATCGTCTGGGGTCCCGTCGGCTCGATTCCCTACGTGCCGCTGCGCAACTCGCTCTACGGGCTGGGTTACGTGAACCTGCGCGCGGCTGCGCTGGGGGCGAGCTCGATCGTCGACACCGCGGCGCTCGACCGCTACCTCTTCATCCGCAATTCGTACCTGCAGCGCCGCCGCTACCTCGTCTACGACGGGAAGCCGCCGCCGGAACCCGAGGAAGAATAGATGACATCGTTGACCGCAATCCTTTGCCGCTTCGCCGCGCTCGCCGGCTTCGCGGCCGCCGGGCTCGCGCTCTCGCCGGCGCTCGCCCTGGCGCAGGAGGCGCCCGAGGCGCTGGTCAAGCGCGTGTCGCAGGAGGTGCTGCAGATCGTCCGCACCGACCCGCTGGTGCAGGCCGGCAACGAGGCCCGCATCCACGAGGTGATCGAGGTCAAGCTGCTGCCCAACTTCGACTTCGTCCGGATGACGTCGCTGGCGATGGGCCGGAACTGGCGCGCGGCCACGCCCGAGCAGCAGCAGCGCCTGACCCAGGAGTTCCGCACGCTGCTGGTGCGCACCTATTCGGGCGCGCTCAACCAGTACCGCAACGAGACCGTCGACTACAAGCCGCTGCGCGCGAGCCCTGGCGACACCGAGGTCGTCGTCCGCACCGCGGTCGCGAAGCCGGGCGCGACGCCGGTGCCCATCGACTACAGCATGGAGAAGAAGGCCGACGGCTGGAAGGCGTACGATGTCGCCGTCGCCGGCGTCTCGCTGGTCACCAACTATCGCGACGAGTTCAACGCGCAGATCCAGGCCGGGGGCATCGACGGCCTGCTGAAGACGCTGGCGGCGAAGAACAAGGGAGTCGCCGCCAAGTGATCGCGAGCTGCGGCCGGCAGGCCGACCCGGCGGCGCTGGCAGGACGCTTCGTCGCGACCGACGGCGGCGCGCGCTGGTCGTTCACCGGGGCGCTGACCTTCGGCAATGCCGCGGCGGTGCTGAAGGACGCCGGTGCGCTCGCGCCGCCCGCGTCGGGGGTCGTCGACTGTTCCGGTGTCCAGCACGTCGACTCCGCCGCGGTGACGGTGCTGCTGGCGTTGAAGCGCCGCGCCGCCGACGCCGGCATCGAGCTCTCCTTCGTCAACGCTCCGGGCCCGCTGCGCGCACTCGCCGACGTCTACGCGGTCGACGACCTGCTGGGCATGAGCTGACCCTCGCCGGCGCCGCATCGTCGCGCCGCCGTCGCGCCCGACCCAGCCCATCGTTCCCGCCCGAGCCCTCGTGACGCCCGCCGTCGAAGTCGCCCGCATTGCCCGCCGCTTCGGCCGCGTCCAGGCGCTCGACGACGTGAGCCTGTCGGTCGGGCAGGGCGAGTTCTTCGGCCTGCTCGGGCCGAACGGCGCCGGCAAGACGACGCTGATCTCGATCCTCGCCGGCCTCGTTCGCCCCGACCAGGGCAGCGCCCGGATCATGGGCCACGACGTCGTCGCCGACTACCGCCTCGCGCGGCGGGCGCTGGGCATGGTGCCGCAGGAGCTCGTGTTCGACCCGTTCTTCACCGTCCGCGAGACGCTGGAGCTGCAGGCCGGCTACTTCGGCCTCGCCGGCAACGACGCGTGGATCGACGAGATCCTCCACCACCTGGCGCTCACGACCAAGGCCGACGCGAACATGCGCTCGCTCTCCGGTGGCATGAAGCGGCGCGTGCTGGTGGGACAGGCGCTGGTGCACAAGCCGCCGGTGATCGTCCTCGACGAGCCGACGGCGGGCGTGGACGTCGAGCTGCGGCAGAACCTCTGGGCGTTCATCCGCAAGCTGAACCAGGACGGCCACACGATCATCCTGACCACGCACTACCTGGAGGAGGCCGAGGCGCTCTGCGGCCGCATCGCCATGCTGAAGGCCGGCCGGATCGTGGCGCTCGACTCCACCCGGAACCTGCTCTCCCGCTTCGCCGGGATCACCGTGCGCCTGGTGGCGCCGTCGGTCCCCGCCGCGTGGCTGCCGCGGGTGCTGCGCCGGGAGGGTCCGGTGTTCTTCCTCGGCCTCGAGCGCCACGCCGAGCTCGAGTCGCTGCTCGCGGCGCTGCGCGAGGAGAACATCGAGATCGCCGAGCTCGCGCTGCAGGAGGCGGACCTCGAGCAGGTGTTCCT
>DATIUK010000017.1:0-3085 GCA_035466885.1 Casimicrobiaceae bacterium | reverse complement strand
GCAGACGATCGTCGACGACGCGACGATCAGCGTCGCCATCGCCGCCGCGGGCCCGATCTCGCCGGTCTCGTCGAGGTTGAGGATCGCGACGGCGGCGAGCCGGGTGTCCGGCGCGTACAGGAACACGACGGCAGAGATCGTCACCATCGCGTTGACGAACAGATACCGGCCGATGTCGAGGATCGCCGGCAGGCACACCGGCACCGTCACGCGGTGGAAGGTCTTGTAGAACGGCACCTTCAGCGACGCCGACACCGACTCGAACTCGGCGTCGAGCGCCTTCAGCGCGGTGACCGCGGTCAGGTGCGACGACGTGTAGGAGTGGACGACCGTCGACAGCACCAGGATCGTCATCGTGTGGTAGATGCCATTGAGCGGATTGTCCGGATGGTTGAAGAACAGGATGTAGCCGAGCCCCAGCACCATGCCCGGCACGCCCATCGGGATCGCCGCCAGCAGCCGGATCAGCGCCCGCGTGCCGGGCATGCCGCGCGTCTTCTCCAGCAGGTAGGCGCAGCCGAAGATGAACATCGTGCCGAAGATCGCCGTCGTCTGCGCCATCTTGAGGCTGTTGAAGAACGAGTTGATCACGCCGCCGTCGACGAGGCCGAACGTGTAGTGGCGCAGGCTGAACGACTTGTCGTAGGGCCAGAGCTTGATGAACGAGGTGTAGATCGCCATCCCCAGCACCGCGAGCAGCAGGACGGCGACGACCGTGCAGTAGGCGAACATCGCGCCGTCGAACCAGGGCTTGCGCCGGGCGACATAGGGGACGGCGCGCGCCGAGAACTGCGCCTGCTGCCGCCCCTGCATCCGCCAGTCGACGATGAACGCCACCAGCACGGGAACGAGCAGGATGAGACTCACCACCGCGCCCCTGTTGAAGTTCTGCTGGCCGATGACCTGCTTGTAGATGTCGACCGCCAGCACGTTGAAGTTGCCGCCGATCACCTTCGGAATGCCGAAGTCGCTGACCGTGTACGAGAATACGACCATCGCCGCGCTCACCAGTCCGTACTTGGCGCCCGGCAGCGTGATGGTGAAGAACCGGCGCAGCGTCCGCGTCCCGAGCGACTCGGCGGCCTCGTACAGGCGGCCGTCGGCCAGCAGCAGCGCAGTGAGGACGATCATCAGCGCGTGCGGGAACGTCGCGTACACCGAGCTGATGACGATGCCCAGCGCGCCGTAGACCGGCGTGCCGCCGAGCAGCGACTTCAGCACGCCCTGGTTGCCGAACCACTGGATGAACGAGATCGCCGCCAACAGCGACGGCGCCAGGATCGGCGTCAGTCCCACGATGCGGAAGAACGCCTTGCCGGGCATGGCGCTGCGGGTGAGCGCATAGGCGAAGGTGAACGCCAGCGGGATCGTGATCCCGGTGACGGCGAGCGCGACCCACAGCGTGTTGGCGATCGACTGCCGCAGCGCCGGCGTGCCGAGGTAGTCGCGGAACTGCGCGAGGCCGACGAACGCGCCGTCCTTGTCCTGCACGCTTTTCACCAGGATCATGAACAGCGGGCCGAGGAGGAAGAACGCCAGCGCCGCGCAGCAGGCCACCAGCAGCGCCAGGGCGAGGCGCTCCTCCCAGTGCAGCGATGGCCCGGCGGCGCGCACCGCCGGGTGCGGCCCCGGCGCGGCAGCGGGCGCGGCGGCGGCCATCGCGGATCAGCCCAGCACGCGCATCGCCGCCGGCGGCAGCGTGATCGCGACCAGCGCGCCGGGTTCGAGTCCGCCGGCGTCGACCGCGTGCCGCGGCACGTTGGCCGAGAGCGCCGGGAACTCGGCGCCCTCGGGTGCCAGCCCCAGCACGCAGAACGCGCCGAGGAACTCGACCTTGGCGACCCGTGCGGCCAGCGTGTTGGGCGCACCCCGACCCGTCGCCGGATCGCGATGCACGACGATGTCCTCGGGGCGCAGGTAGAGCTTCACCGCGCTGCCAGTGGCAAGCTCGCCGCGGGCGAGCACGAGCATCTGCCCGCCCACGCGCACGCTGCCCCCGGTCGCGGCAATGCCGGGCAGCACGTTGATCTTGCCGACGAAATCGGCGACGAACGGCGTGGCCGGCGTTTCGTAGACGGCGCGCGGCGACCCCACCTGCTCGATGCGACCCGCGTTCATCACCACGATGCGGTCCGCCATCGACAGCGCTTCCTCCTGGTCGTGGGTGACGAGGATCGTCGTCACGCCGAGGCGCTGCTGCAGCGCGCGGATCTCGCCGCGCAGCCGCAGGCGCTCGAGCGCGTCGAGCGCCGACAGCGGCTCGTCGAGCAGCAGCAGCCCGGGAGCCGAGGCGAGTGCCCGCGCGAGCGCGATCCGCTGCTGCTGGCCGCCGGAGAGCTGTCCCGGGTATTTGCCGCCGCTGTCGGGCAACCCGACCAGCTTCAAGAGCTCGGCGACGCGACGCTCGATCTCGTTCCTGCCCTTGCGCCGGTTGACGAGCCCGTAGGCGACGTTGGCGTCGATGGTGAGGTTCGGAAACAGCGCGTACGACTGGAAGACGATGCCGTAGTCGCGCCGGATCGCCGGCAGGCGCGAGATGTCGCGCCCGTCCTGGATGATCGAGCCCGTGTCCTGCGTCTCGAGCCCGGCGACGATGCGCAGCAGCGTGGTCTTGCCGCAGCCCGAGGGACCGAGAAAGGTGACGAGCTCGCCGCGCTCGATGGCGAGGTCGATGCCGTGCAGGGCCTGGAACCGACCGAATCTCTTGGTGATGCCGGTGAGCCGCAGGTACGGCTCCTCGTCGACTCTGGCGTTCGCCCCCACCGCGCACGTCTCCCCGTCAACCGCACCCGCATCGGGAGCACGGCCAATTGGCAACCGCGCCCCGCTCGCACGGGGCGCGCCGTGGTCCTCGCCGCTACTTGGGCTCGGCCTTCGCGTTGTAGCGCTTGTTCCACTCGGTGAGGATGCGGTCGCGGTTCTTCGCCGACCAGGTGAAGTCGTTCTTCACCAGGCGCTTCTCGTAATCGGCGGGAACGTTCGGCAGCGGCTTGGCGATGCCGGGGATCGCGACGATGGCGAAGTTCTTGGCGTAGAGCTCCATCGCATCGCGGCTCGAGGCCCAGTCGGCGAGCTTCTTCGCGGC
>DATIUK010000016.1:0-1925 GCA_035466885.1 Casimicrobiaceae bacterium | reverse complement strand
GAAAGCCTCGTCGCCGCCGACTACCGCGACGTGCTGCCCAAGATCGACGTGCCGACGTTGCTGGTCTGGGGCGGGGAGAGCAACTTCTACGACCTCTCCACGGCGCGGTACGTCCACGACCAGATCGAGGGCTCGGTGCTGCACGTCTACGACGGCACCGATCACTCGCCGCACCAATGGCAGCGCGAGCGCTTCGAGCGCGACCTGCTGGCGTTTGCCGGGCGGTGATGGCGCGCCGCAGCCACGGACCGCGGATTCGCGCCTTCTTCGGCGAAATCCGCATCGTGCCCGAGGCGCATGAGCTCAGTTGGCGCCGCGCAGATCCTTGCCGAGGTAACGCGTTCCAGCGATGGGGTTGACGCAGTAAGGCGCGATCTCCTTGAAGCCGAGATCCTCGTAGAGCTGCTGCGCCGCGGCCATCGACGGCAGCGTGTCCAGCACGATCTGGTCGTAGCCGATGGCGCGGGCCTCGGCGACGATGCGGGCCGTCAGTGCCCGGCCGATCCCCAGACCGCGGTTTCCCGGGCGCACGAAGAGCCGCTTCAACTCGCAGCGCGCATCGCCCTGCGGGCGCAGCGCCACGCATCCGGCCGGCATCCCGTCCTGCACGGCGATGAGGAGCCGGCCGCGCGGAGGTGCGTACGCGCCGGGAAGCTCGCGCAGCTCGGCGTTGAAGCCCTGGAAGCACAGATCGACACCCAGGAGTGCGTGATACTCGCGCAACAGTGTCCGGACCGTGTCGAGGTCCGAATGGGTGACGGCTTCGGCGATGTGCGGCATGGCGTTGGTGCGATGTGTCGGCGTGGCGCCCGCGGGTGCGCGGCGCGTCGGTGCCGCCGCGCGGCACCGGCGGCGCTCAGCCCCACTCGCCCTTGCCGATCGATCGCCTGGCCACGTTGCGGCCGAACTGCCGCCACGCGTCGTCGACCTGCGCGGTGATCTCGGCAGCCGTCAGGCCGGCCGTCGCGCGCGCCGAGGGGATCATCGTCATGCACTCGTTGGTGTCCATGAAGCGCGCCGCATCGAGGAGTTTCTTCTCCTCGCCCAGCGGGACGGCGACGAACCCGTGCTTGTCGGCGTGGATCAGCTGCCCCGGCTTCACCCGCGCTCCGAACACCTCCACCTCGCAGCCCCAGCGCACCGGCCAGGCGTAGCAGTGGCTGACGCACAGGCGCCGCGCCAGCGCCTTGAAGCCGGCGTAGCACATCTCGTCGAGGTCGCGGATCCCGCCGTCGACGATCGCGCCGACGCAGCCGAAGGCGCGGTGCAGGTTGCTGATCACCTCGCCCCAGCCGGTGCCGTAGGTCAGCGGCTTGTCGAGGTCCTGGACGACGACGACCTTGGGGCCCGGCACGCTGGCGACATAGTGGCGGTATTGCGCCCATGCGTCCGGGTTGCGCTGGACGTGCTCGGGATTGCCCGGCTGAAGCACCATGGTGATCGCATAGCCGACCATCGGACCCATCTGCGGCATGAAATCGTGGACCTCCTCGAGGTTCACGTACGACCGCCGGTCGGCCTTCGAGTAGGTCTCGAGCCCGTTGTAGATCGTCGGCGTGTTCCAGCGGCGGAGCTCGATGAGCTCGCCGTGCGGCAGCGGTGGTTTCTTCGTCTTCACGGTTCGTCTTCCCTTCGGTCGGGCCGCCCCACCCCGGCGACGGGAAGTCCTCGCGCCCGGCTGCGGATCAGCGCTTCAGATTCTGCGCCGGCGTTCCGGGGAGCGCGCTTGACGCAGGTCAACGGCAGACGGCGCGCCGGGACCCACGGACCACGGCGCTTGGCAAGCCGCCGCGGGCGCAGGACACCGAGGTGCGCGGCCGGAGGGCCCCGCCTCAGGTAGGTCGCCATGCGCCCTGCGGTCGATCCGTCGACCCCTGCGGATCGACCGCCCCCGTCGTTCGGTTCAGCAGGGGTTCAACGAAAGA
>DATIUK010000015.1:0-8599 GCA_035466885.1 Casimicrobiaceae bacterium | reverse complement strand
GCGCGGTCGGGTCGGCGTGGGTGATCACCGCGCTCACACCCTCCCCGACGATGCGCCCGTCGCAGACGACCACCGCGCCGTAGGGCTGGTCGCCGCCGGCGATGGCGAGTTGCCGCAACGCCTCGGCGCGCGCGGCGAACGCGGTCGGGCCGGGCTTCGCCGGTTGCACGATCGCGGGGAACGCCGCGTCGGCGCCGGCGCGCGTCGCGAGGGCTGCGAAAGCGCCGGCGGCGAGCCGGGACAGCCGCTGCAGCGCCAATCGGCGCGAGGCGTCGGCAGCAGCGCCGCGATCGCCGCGGGTCATCCTCGTCCGCCGGCAGCGCAGGAAAGGAGGATGCCGGCCAGCTCGGCCGGGGCGCTCACCATCGCATCGTGACCGGTCGCGAGCTCGACGACGCGCCACCCGGGCTCGCGGCGGACGCGCTCGCGCATCACTGCGATCGTCGGCAGCGCCGGTCGGGTGCAGTCGATGAACGTGCGCGGAGCGGCGGCGACGCGGGTGGGCGAGAAATCGAGCGCATCGCGGTAGACGCCGAACGGCTGCGGCGTCATCCGCCGGTTGACCCACGCGAGGTCGGCACCGTCGAGGCCGAAGACGCTGCCGTCGGGCGGCGGCAGCGCAACGCCGCCGTTCGCCGCGGCCGCCTGCACGCGCGCGGCGACCGTCTCGGCCGCGTGCTGGCTCGACCAGCTCTCGCCGGGATGCGGCGTCACCGCGTCGAGGTAGACGAGGTGCGCAAGCGTGCCGGGCGCGCGCTGCAGCAGCCGGTCGGCGGCGCCGGTGACGACCATGCCGGCATAGCTGTGGCCGACCAGCACCACGTCGGCGAGTTCCTCGGCGGCGACGACCCCGAGAACGTCGTCGACGTGGGTCGCGAGGCGTATCCCGGGCGTCAGCAGGTGCGCTCGCTCGCCGCAGCCGGTGAGCGTGACCGCATGCGCGACGTGCCCGGCCGAGCGCAGCAGCGGGAGCACGCGCTGCCAGCACCAGCCGCCGTGCCAGGCGCCGTGGACGAGGACGAACGATGTCATCGGGAGTGCCTCCGTCGGGTTGTCGCGGGCGGTCGCCGGCAATCGGGCCGCCCGGCGCGGCCGCGCTCAGGCAGCATGATCGATGCAGATCTTGCCGAACTGCAAGCCGGTTGCGAGCCGGGAGAGTGCGGGCTTCAAGTCGGCGAACGGGAAGACCGTGTCGATCACCGGCCGCAGCCGGTGCGCGGCAATCGCGCGCAGCATCGCCTCGAAGCCGTCCCGGTGTCCGACGGTCACGCCCTGCAGGCGCACCTGGCGGGTGATCACGTGCCCGAGCGCGGCGTTCATCGCCCCGCCCGAGACCACGCCGATCAGCGAGATCGTGCCTCCCGGGCGGATCGCCCGCAGCGAGGCCGGCAGCGTCTTCTCGCCGCCCAACTCGACGATGTGGTCGAAGCCGCGTCCCGCGGTGAGCTCGCGCGCGGGCGCCGCCCACTCCGGGGTCGCGATCCGGTCGATCGCGGCGTCGGCGCCCAGCGCGCGCACCCGGGCCATCCGCTCCGCGCTGGAGGTGAGCACGGTGACGCGGGCGCCGAAGAGCTTTGCGAACTGCACCGCGAAGAGCGCGACGCCGCCGGTGCCCTGGACCAGAACGTGGTCGCCGGGAACGAGCGTGGACAGTCCGGCCAGCGCACTCCACGCCGTCAGCGCGGCGCAGGGCAGCGTTGCGGCCTCGAGGTCGGTCAGGTGCGGCGGGACGTGCACGAGCCCGTCCTCGGGTACGCACATGACTTCGGCCATCGTTCCGTCGAGTGGACCGCCGAGCGACTGCGTGAGACGGGAGAGCGACGGCTCACCGGCGATCCAGCCCTGGAAGAAGCACGGGCAGACGCGGTCGCCGACCTTGACGCGCGTGACCCCCGGGCCGGTCTCGACCACGGTGCCCACCCCGTCGGAGACCGGGATCAGCGGCAGCGTGCCCGTGTACCGGCCATAGCCGCGGTTGGGCACCACCAGGTCGCGGTAGTTGAGCGAGGACGCGGCCATGCGCAGCAGCGCCTGCCCGGACCCGGGGCGAGGCTCCGGTCGCGTGACCGCCCGCAGGTGGCCGAGGCTCCAGTCGTCTTCGATCGCAAACGCGCGCATGGGCGGGATCCGTTGATGGGGGCAGGCCTTCCGGGTCAGGATGGCGCGCCGAGCTCGCCCTGCTCCTGTGCGCACCACTGTCGCTCGTCGGCCGGCACTTGCGCATAGCAGGCGAGAGCGCGCTCCCGCGCGGCGGCGTAGCCGGGCATGTCGCCCGCAGCGCGCAGGGCGATCGCGACCACCGCGTGCCCGAAGTAGAGCTCGAACGGCGGCGCCGCGTTGGCCTCGCAGACGGCGATGCAGTCCCGGGCGTGCTCGGCCGCGGCCGAGGGGTCGCCGGCCTCGAGCAGGCTTCGCGCGAGACGGTAGTGCGCGCGCTCCTCCTCCAGCCAGCCGCCGGCGATCCGCCAGTAGGCGAGACCGCCGCGGGCGGCGGCGAGCATGGTCGCGGTCTCCGCGGCGCTGCGGTCGGCCTTCTGCTCCAGCGTCGTGGCGAGGCCGTTGCCGCCGATGGCCAGGGCCCGCGCTGCCGCGGTGGCGATCGGCGGCGGGTGCTGCGCGCGCGCCTCGGCCTCCGCGTAGGCTGCGCCGGCCCGGTCGAACTCGCGCTGTCCGCCCAGCGCGCTGGCGGCGGTGGCGAGCACGATCACCGCGTCGTCCCGCGCAAATCCCTGGAGCGTGGCATCGTCGCCACCGGCATAGCGAAGCACGGCGATGCCGCGGGCGACGGCAGGCGCACACTCCGCGCCGTCGTCCCATGCCGGCAGCGCGCGCAGCGAAGCGCGCAGGTCGCCGCCGGCCGGCCAGCGCGCGCGGTGCTCGCCGTCGACGGGGGTGACCCGGCGCGTGAACGGGACGATGTCCGCCGCCGTCGGCGGACGCGCCTCTCCCTCGGCGAGTCGAGCGGCGACCGCTTCGGCATCGTCGGCGTGGTCGTTCCAGGCGGTGGCAATGAAGTCGGCATAGTTCATCGGTGTCGGCTTTCGGGACAGGTGATGGTGGGCGGCGACGCGGCCGGCGGCCGGCTCAGGAAGTGCGGGCGCTCACGTGAGTTCGCACAGCAGGGTGAACTTCGAGGTGTCCGCCGTGAAGCCGCGGATCTCGAGCACAACGGAAAAGCCGAGCGCGCGGTAGAACGCCGGCGCCTGGAAGCTGAAGGTCTCGAGGTAGAGGCGCCGGCACTGCCGCGTCCGCGCGCCGGCCGCGAAGTTGCGGACGAGCTCGCGCCCGACGCCCTGCTGGCGATGCGTGGGGTCGACCCAGAGCTGCTGCAGCTCGCAGCACTCGCCCCAGGTGCGGCCGACGGCGCCGCCGATGATCGCGCCGGCCGGCGTGCGGGCGAAGCAGGCCAGCGGGCGCACGTCCGCCAGCGACGCCACCGCGGCGTTGGCGGCGCCGAGGCCGGCATCGACGACGCGCGTGTCGGCAGGCGCCGGGGCGTCGACCAGCGAGTAGACGAGCGTCATCGCGGAGCGCCGTTGCCGATCGCGCTGCCGGACCCGGGCGCGCGCACAGAGTCGGCATTCCGATCCCGCGCCAGGGCGAGAACGCGGACGACGAACGGGCCCTTCGCATCGGTGTACGCCTCCCGGTCGTGGCGGAAGCGCCGCGCCAGCGCTATCTTGAGGGCCGCGTACTCGGCGGCGAGGGCGCGGTCGGCGCGCAGGCGGTCGCGAAACGCGAGCCGCTCGCGCCACAGCGGGCTCGCGTGCGGGACGAGGTGCAGGTGGTGCGTGCGCCGCGCGGCGGAGGGCTTGCAGAACCAGTGCATGACGTCGGCGCGATACGGGTAGTGGACGTAACCGGCGCCCTCGGCGGCGGCAATCGCGGGGCGCGCCGCATCGAGATCGCCGATGGGCACCATGATGTCGATGATCGGCTTGCCGGGCATGCCCGCGATCGCGGTGCTGCCGATGTGCTCGATCGGGCCGGCGAGCCAGGGTCCGAGCACCTGTTCCAGCCGCCTGCGCTCCTGCTCGAAGCGCGCGGGCCACGAAGGGTCGTACGGGACGAGTTCGATCGGCGCCTCGCCTTGCGTCGCGGCATTCGCCATGCGGCGGCCCTTGACCGGAACCCCGGGGTCAGAGGCCCTCGGTGATGACGATCGTCGACACCGTCGAGGCCTGCCGCAGCGCGAGCAGCGGTGCGTAATCCGGCGAGCCATACCACTCGTGCAGCCGGGCGAGCGTGGGGAACTCGAGTATGACCACCCGGTGCGGTTGCCAGTCGCCTTCGAGGACTTCGGTCCGGCCGCCGCGGGCGAGGTAGCGCCCGCCGTACGCGGCGATGGTCGCCGGGACGGCCTGGCGATAGCCTTCGTAGGCGGCGGGGTCGGTGACGTGGACGTCGGCGATCAGGTAGGCGGCCATCGGAGTTCCTTTGTGGGGTGACAGGTCGGTGCCATGCGCGGGCTGCCCCCTGCGCCGCAGTCGCCACGATAACCGAAATCGTCGGCCCGGCGCGTCCCCGCGCAACGTCGGCGCGGCGGCGCGGAGCGCGCCAGCCAGGTGGCTCGCCGCGTGACTCACGGCGTCCCGAGCCGCGCACTGGTCGGGTGCCAGCGCGGGCCGTGCACCGTCACGCCGGTGCGTTGACGCTGACCTCGAGGTCGCGCAGCAGTCCGTCCTGGAGATCGTAAATCCAGCCGTGGATCGCCAGCGGCTGCCTGCGCTGCCACGCGCCGGCGACCGGCGGCAGGCCGGCGACGATGCGCACCTGCGCGATCACGTTGAGCTCGCACAGCCGCTGCCAGCGCGACGGGTCGTCGGGCAGCGCGTCGAGCTCGGCGGCGTGCGCCGCGCGCACGGCGCGGACGTGGGCGATCCAGCCTTCCAGCGGCTCGGTCGTCGTCGGCCCGAACGCCGCCTTGATGCCGCCGCAGCGGTAGTGCCCGCAGACGATGATGTGCGAGATCCGAAGCACGTCGACCGCGTACTGGACGACCGACAGGCAGTTCCGGTCGTCGGGCCGCACGATGTTCGCCACGTTGCGGTGGACGAAGAGCTCGCCGGGCGCGAGACCGACGATCTCGTTGGCCGGAACGCGGCTGTCCGCGCAGCCGATCCACAGGTGATCCGGCCGCTGGATCGCGCACAGGCGTTCGAAGAAGCGCGGGTCGCGGCGCGTCTGCGCCGCGGCCCAGTCACGGTTGTTGGCAAAGAGTTGCGGCAGCAGGCGCATGGTCCGGGTCGAAGCGTGTTGCTCGTGGCACCTGCGGGGCGGGAACTTCGCGTCCGTCGGGGCGCCACGGCGGGGTTTTCGATGATGAACGGCGAGCATAGCAAACCACGCGGCCGCCGCGGGGCCACGACGGCGAACCGAGGGCGAGCGCCGGGATCACTGTGCGGGTGTGTCCGGGGCGGTGCGCTGCCGGCGGTAGTCGTCGTAGCTCGTCGTTGTCGACGCGACGCAGCGCTCCCGCTCGATCGCGTCGACGATGCGGTTGCACGCGTTGCGCTGCCATCCCTGCGCCGAGTCGTAGGCCTGCCGCGCCGAGCACCCGGCGCCGATGGCCACGACCAGGAGCCCGGCGAGCGCGGTCACCCGTGCGCTGCGGCGCAGGCGTCGCTGCGGAGCGGAGGACGGGTGCGGCGACGGGGAAAAGGGGAGGGCCATGCCGGATCAGGATTCTGCGCGCGCCACCGCGGGCGCAGGGGTGACGACGCGGACGACCAGGTCCTGATGGTGGACGAAGCCCATTCGCTCATACAGGCGGCGCGCAGCCGCATTTTCGTCGACGACGTGCAGGAACGGCAACTGCCCGCGCCCGACCTGCAGGCGCAGAAGCTTCGCGACCAGGCGTCGCGCGAGTCCGCGCCCCTGGAAAGCGGGATGGGTGCAGACGGCGCTGATCTCCTGCAGGCGGCCGGCGCTCATCCGCTCGCCGGCCATCGCGACCAGCCGGCCGTCGTCGAACACGCCGTAGTACTCGCCCAGCTCGATCGTTCGCGGACCGAACGGCCCGGGCTGGGTGAGCGCGACGAGCTCCAGCACCGCGCCGACGTGCGCGGGTCCCAGCCGGACCGTCTGCAGCGCGACGTCGTCCGCCGGCGACCCGCCGGGCCACAGCAGCTGCGCCATCGACGTCTCCTCGTCGATCGCCCAGCCGGCGGGTGCGGGGGTCGACCATGCGGCGCAGTAAAGCACCTCGCCCGGCTCGCAGTGCGGCGCAAGCGCGGCAAGATCCGGAGATTGCGGGGAGGCGAAGCCGACGATCGGAGAGAAGCCAGGCCCGTAGCGCCGCACGCCGGCCGTGCCGCGGGCGAACCCGGCGTGCGCGCCGGTGAGGCAGTGCCAGACGATGTTGTCGAGCGGCTGAAGGTTCAAGGCGTCGCTGTCGTTCGCGTGGAGGCTCGGTGCGTCAGGCCGAGATCTCGACGCGGTTGCCGTCGGGGTCGAGGACGACGCTCTCGTAGTAGCCGTCGCCGGTCCGCCGGGGCCCGTCGACCACCGGATGGCCGTCCTCGCGCAGCCGCTGCGTGAGCGCGTCGACCGCCTGCTCGGAGCCCACCGCCAACGCGACGTGCGTCAACCCCTGGCGCTGCTCGCCGGGCCGAAGCGGCGCGAGGGCGAGCGTGGTGCTGGTCATGAGCTCGATGCGGGTGCCGCCGTCGAAGGCGAGGAAGCGCGACGCGAAGCCCTTGGCGGCGTTGGTGTAGCGCTCGCCCGCCGACGCTCCGAAGTACGTGACGTAGAACTGCGCGAGGCGGTCGAGGTCGCCGGTCCACACCGCGACGTGATCGATGCGGGTCACCGGAGTACCTTCGCGCTGCGCGCTCCGGTGTTCGCCCTTGGGGCGGCCCGGCGGTCTCACCGGAGCACCTTCGCGCTGTGCGCCTCGGTGCTCGCCCTTGGGGCGGCCCGGCAGACTCACTGCCAGTCTCCCTCGGCGGACGCCAGGGCGGCCGGCCGCTCGACGCGGCCGTCGGGGTGCCGGGCGAAGCGCACCGGGTCGCGCCCGTGCACCGGCGCCGCATCGGGCCAGGGCCAGCCGCCGAACTGCGTGCGCCGGTAGTCGTCCATCGCCTGCACGATCTCGGTCCGGGTGTTCATCACGAACGGGCCGTGCTGTGCGACCGGCTCGCCGAGCGGGCGTCCCTGGAGCAGCAGGAACTCGGCCGTCTGGTCGCCATTGGCGATCTCGATCGCGGCATCGCCGGCAAGCTCGATCGCGCCGTGATCGCGAACCTCCTCGCCGGCGACGACGACCGAGCGTCCGCGGAAGAAGTACAGCACGCGGCGCGTTGCGCCGCTTTTCGCCGCGGGCAGCGTCCACGTCGCGCCGGAGTCCAAGCCGATCGTCGCGATCGCGACGTCGGCGTCGGGAGTCGCCGCCCACGACGACGGCGGCGGGTCGCGCGCAACGGTGGCACCGCCCGGGGGTTCGGCGCACGCGAGACGGCCGGCGACCAGCGCGATCTCAGTGCGGCGTCCGGCGGTGTCGCGCAGCGCGAGGCGCGGGACGTCCTGCGCCCAGAACATCGTGAAGTGCGGGGCGGCCATCTTTCGCGCCGCCGGCAGATTGAGCCAGATCTGGAACAACTCCACCGGGTTGTCGCCGGCGCGGTCGAGGAGCGGGAACATCTCGGCGTGCACGATACCGCGGCCGGCGGTGAGCCACTGGACGTCGCCGCGCCCGAAGCGCGCGGCGGCGCCCAGCGAGTCCGAGTGGTCGATGAGGCCGCGTCGCACGACGGTGACGGTCTCGAAGCCGCGGTGCGGATGTGCCGGGAACCCCGGCACGACCGTGCCGTGGTACATGCTCCAGCCGTCCTTGCCGCTGAAGTCCTGGCCCAGCGCGCGGCCGGCAAGCGGTGCATCCGGGCCCATCGCCGCATCGGCGCGCGGGTAGGCGTCGTTGTGGTGGACGCAGAACAGGAACGGGTCGACGGTCGGCCAGGGCATGCCGAGCGGCAGCTGCTGCAGGATGGGTCGGTTCGGCATCGGCAACGACTCCTTCAGCTAAGCGGACGCCGGCACCGCCGCGCGGACCAGCGCCGGCGACGGCCGCCCTTCACTGGAGTACCTTCGCGCTGCGCGCTCCGGCGTTCGCCCTCGGGGCGGCCCTTCGGGCTCGCTGGACTACCTTCGCGCTGCGCGCTTCGGTGTTCGCCCTCGAGGCGGCCCGTCGGGCTCGCCGGACTACCTTCGCGCTGCGCGCTTCGGTGTTCGCCCTCGGGGCGGCCCGTCGGGCTCACGCGGCCTCCGCGGCGAAGTCGAGTTCCACGCTGTGGCCGGCGGGATCGCGGACGAAGATCTGCACCACGTCGCGACCGGGGAGACTCGCCTTGCGGTACGCGAGGCCGTGTCGCTCGAGCGTCGCCACGACGCCGGCAAGATCGTCGCAGGCGAAGGCGAAGTGGTCGAGCGTGTGGTCGTCGTGCGTGGCCCGCGCTTCGCCGGGCTCCGACTCGTACAGGTGGACGACCGCCCGCTCCCCGGCGTGGAGCCAGTAGCCGAAGCGCGGGAACGGCGGTCGCGGTCCGGCGCGAAGGCCCAGGACGTCGCAGTAGAACGTCTTCAACTCGTCGAGCACCGCGCG
>DATIUK010000014.1:0-9871 GCA_035466885.1 Casimicrobiaceae bacterium | reverse complement strand
TCACCCACCGAGCCATGAAAGACCACGCCACCCGCGAAGCGACACCCCTGTTCGGCAGCTCCAGGTTCGCAGACGCTGCCGTTCCCCGCCCGGCCGAATCGAGCGACGAGACGACGGTCGCGCCGCAGGCGCAGGGGGTGGTTCCGGGCGCCGCGTCGCGCTGGTGGGATTCCCATCCGGCGGACCTGCCCCAATCGACGGTCCTCTGGAACGACGAGCCGGGGCCGGAACCGGCCGCGTCGCCCGTCGACGAGTGCCTGGCCACCGGCACCTGGGGCGACTGACGCCCCACCCCCCCGAGCTGGGCCGGGCCTTCGCTGCCGCGCTCCGGCGCCGCCGGCGACCCGGTTCTCGGCTGTCCGCGCTCGGCGTCACCGCGCAGCCGGCGACTCGCCGGCGAGGTAGCTGCGGCTGTCGTCCATGAAATGCGGCCCGACATCGGACCGGACCGCGGTGCCGACGCCGTCGGTGGTGAGGACTTCGAGCAGCAGCGCGCTCGGAACGCCGCCGTCGATGATGTGCACCGAGCGCACACCGTCGCGCACCGCCTGCAGCGCCGCGTTGAGGCGGGGCTGCATGCCGCCGTGCACGGTCCCGTCCTCGAGCAGCCCTTCCGCTTCGGTGGCGGTCAGCACGTAGGCGAGGCGGCCATCGCGGCCCTGGACCCCGGGGACGTTGGTCATCATCACCAGGTTTTCCGCGTGCAGCGCCCGCGCGAGCCGGCCGGCGACGATGTCCGAATTGATGTGGTAGGCGGTGCCGTCGTCGCCGACTCCGATGGGCATGATGACCGGGATGAAGCCGCGCGAGAGCAGCAGGCGCACCAGGTCGACGTCGATACGCTCGACGTCGCCGACGAGCCCGAGATCGACCGGCGGCTCGCCGCTCCCGGCGTCCTGCGCGGCCATCCGGCGGGCGTGGATGAACCGGCCGTCCTGGCCGTTGAGGCCGATCGCCCGCCCGCCGTGGCGGTTGACGAGGCCCACGAGCTCCTGATTGAGTTCGTCCAGCACCATTTCGACGACGTTCATCGTCGCCTCGTCGGTGATCCGCATGTCGCGGTGGCGCCGCACCGGCAGCTGCATCTGCTCCAGCAGCCGGTCGATGCGCCAACCTCCCCCGTGGACGACGATCGGGTTCATGCCGACAAGGCGCAGCAGCGCGACGTCGCGGGCGAACCCCTCCTTGAGCGCCGGGTCCGCCATCGCACCGCCGCCCAGACGCACGACCAGCGTCGTCGCGTGGTAGGCGCGAATGAAGGGCAGCGCCTCGGCGAGGATCCGGGCCTTCTGCACCGCGGGCAAATGGGTTGGGGCGTTCATGGGGCGAGAGATGGAAGGCGGGATGGATGGGTCCGGCGCAGGCCCGGCGGGACCCGCGCGACCGCGCAAGCATAGCGCCGACCGCGCCCGCGGTCACGTGGCGGGAGGCGCCCGGCGACCGGCGAGCCGACGACCTGCCGCAGGCACAAAGGCCCGGCATTGCCCGCCGAACCCGTCGATGCGACGTTGCGCCGCAGTTATCGAGCCTTGCAGGGACGTTATTCCTCTGCACGGCGTTGCAAAAAAGATACTGTTTCTGCACGTTGGTTGACGCAGCGCAGCATCGGACGCCTCGGGTTCGGCGATAATGCGTCGACATCGTGCATTGCCGCCCCGGCGACGGCGCCTGGAGTGGAGAACGCCCGCGCCTCCCACCAGGGGGCGGCGGTGCGTAAGGAGAGTAGGCAATGAAGTTCTTTCTGGCTGCACTGGCCCTGATCGCAATCGTCCGGCCCGAGCATTTCATCCCCGTCGCACTGACCGGCGCCATCGCCATCGGCGCGTTGCTGGCGCTCGCCCGCATCCTGCACGGTGAGCCCCTGTTCGCCGACGGCGGGCAGACGGCGGCCAAGGTTCTGCTGGTCGTGATGACCGTGATTGCGGTCGTGCGACCCGAGCATTTCATCCCGGTGGTCGTCGTCGCCGCCGTCGTCGTGGCGTTGGCGGCCGTCGTTCGCGCCGCGGCGCGCGCGTACCGGGGCGACCACGGCGCCGACCTCGCCGCCGACGCGCAACCGCGCCAGGACTGAACCATCACCGTGAGCGGCAAACCGGTGCGTCGGTGCGCACCCCCCCGCCCCGCCGACATCCGGGGCGGTGGCTCGGCGTCGAGCCACTGCCCCGCTTCCGAAACCAGAGCGAGCATTTGCCCGCTCTTTTTTTTGTCCGCAGAACGGGGCACCGCCGGGCCGGCGACGCCTTGCCGCAACCCTTGACCGCCTCGTCGCCCGACGAGAGCAATTCCCAGAGGAGCACACCGATGGCCGAGTCGTTCTTTCCCACCTGGCAAGTCCGCACCGAAGGCGTGATCGCCCCCGATGAGCGCTTGCCGTGGCCGCAGACGCTGGCGATGGGCGTCCAGCACGTGGTGGCGATGTTCGGCGCCACGGTGCTCGCCCCGTTGCTGATGGGGTTCGACCCCAACGTCGCGATCCTGATGTCCGGGTTCGGGACGCTGCTCTTCTTCGTGCTGGTGGGTGGACGGGTGCCGAGCTACCTCGGGTCGAGCTTCGCCTTCATCGGCGTGGTCATCGCGGCCAGCGGCTACGCCGGCCAGGGCGCCAACGCCAACATCGGCGTGGCGCTGGGCGGCATCATCGCCGCCGGCGCGCTCTACGCGCTGATCGGCATCGTCGTCATGGCGGCGGGCACGCAGTGGATCGAGCGGCTGATGCCGCCGGTGGTCACCGGCGCGGTCGTCGCGGTCATCGGCCTGAACCTCGCCCCGATCGCCGTCAAGGGCGCCACTGCGACGAACTTCGACGCCTGGATGGCGCTGGTGACGATCCTCTGCGTCGGAAGCGTCGCGGTGTTCACGCGCGGGATGCTGCAGCGCCTGCTGATCCTGGTCGGCCTGCTGGTCGCCTACCTCATCTACCTGCTGCTCGCCAACGGCATGGGGCTGGGCAAGCCGATCGCCTTCGGCGCCGTGGCGAGCGCCGCCTGGCTCGGACTGCCGCGCTTCGCCGCTCCGGTGTTCCGCGCCGACGCGATGGGCCTGATCGCGCCGGTGGCGATCATCCTGGTCGCCGAGAACCTAGGCCACATCAAGGCGGTCAGCGCGATGACGCACCGCGACCTCGACCGCTACATGGGTCGCGCGTTCGTCGGCGACGGCGTGGCGACGATGCTGGCCGGCGCCGTCGGCGGCACCGGCGTCACCACCTACGCGGAAAACATCGGCGTGATGGCGGTGACCAAGATCTACTCGACGATCGTGTTCGTGGTCGCGGCGCTGATCGCGATCCTGCTTGGGTTCTCGCCCAAGTTCGGCGCGCTGATCCAGACGATTCCGGGGCCGGTGCTGGGCGGGGTCTCGATCGTCGTGTTCGGGCTGATCGCGGTCGCCGGCGCGCGGATCTGGGTCGAGAACAAGGTCGACTTCGGCGATAACCGCAACCTGATCGTCGCCGCCGCCACGCTGGTCCTCGGCGCCGGCGACTTCACGCTCAAGCTCGGCAGCTTCACACTGGGCGGCATCGGCACCGCCACCTTCGGCGCGCTGATCCTCTACGCACTGCTGCGCGGCAAGTAGGCGCGCGCCGGGCTCACACGTCGGCCTCCGCACCCCCGGGGCAGCCCGCACCTCCTTGGTGTCGGCCGACCTCGGTCGCCCGGCGGCGGGCCCTGCGGGCCTTCGCTTCGCGCGCCGGGCTCACTCGTCGGCCGGCCGCGGGTACTTCCAGCGCTTCTGCAGCCACAGCCAGTCGGCGGGGGCTTGGCGGACGGAGGCTTCGAGCTCGCGCGCGAAGCCTTCCATGATCGGCACGCCGGCGGTGCCGTCGAACGGCGGCGCCGCGAGGGTGACGAAGCGCACCGTGTAGTAGCCGCGCCGCAGCCGGCGCATCGCGACGTAGAGCACCGGCGACTCGAGGAAGTGCGCGATCTTCTCGGCGCCGACGAAGAAAGCGGTATCGCGGTTGAGCATCCGCGTCCAGTACTTCTTGTCCTCGGGCCGCGGCATCTGGTCGGCGATCAGCGCGTAGCCGCGCAACTCCCCCGACCGGTTCATGAGCTCGAACACGAAGTCGCCCTGCGGGATCGGGCTGCCGCCGAAGCGCGACCGCGTCTCGCGCAGGAAGCGGTCGAGCCCCGCCAGGCGCTGCGGCTGGTAGACGGCGTCGATCGGAAAGCCGAAGGTGATCCCCCCGGAGAGCAGCAGCCACTCCCAGTTGCACTGGTGGGCGGCGAGCAGCACGACGGACTGGCCGCGCGCCGCCGCCGCGGTGATCACCTCGGGGTTCTCGAACACGACCCGGCGGACGAGCTCGGCGGCGTCGGCGCGCGCGCCCCAGATCATCTCGACGAAGAGGTCGGTGAAGCGCCGGCAGGTATCATTGCGGATGGCGCGCCGCTCGGCCGGCGTGCGCTCCGGAAACGCGAGTGCCAAGTCGCGGTCGACCTGCTCGCGCCGCCAGCGCAGGATGCCGAAGGTGACGAACGACAGGACCGCACTGAGGCCGTAGAGCAGCGGGAGCGGCCAGCCCGCCAGGGCGCGAAGCAGGAAGTGCATCGTGCCGCCAAGGGTAGCAGAGGAACGGCGGCGGCGGCCAGCCGGACCCGATGCGGCCGCCCCGGAACGCGCCGGCTGCAGGGGGGCGCGCCACGCTCTACACTGGCGCCTGCGATGCGACTCGACGACGCCATCCGCGAACGGGGCTTCCGCCGCTGGTACGAGCGGCAGCTGATCGACGGCCATCTCTGGCTCGTCACCGGCTTCCTTGCGCTGATCATGATGCTGATCGCGATCGAGGTCGTGCCGTTCCGCAGTTCCGCGGGCGCGCTGGTGCTGCTCACGGCAATCGCGCTCGCCGGGGGCGGGGTCTGCCTCGTCGCCTGGCGCCGGTTCACGCGCATCCTGTTTCGCGCCGAACACCTGGGCGCGCAGGCGGTGTGCCCCGGCTGCGGCACCTACGCGCGCTTCGTCGTCGACGACGCGACCGAGGCGCCGGAGTCGATCGCCGGCTGGCGCCTCGACCTGCGCTGCCGGCAGTGCGACCACCGCTGGACGATGGACTAGCCGGCGGCCGTTTGCAGCCAACGGCCCTCGCGGCGGACAATGCGCAGCGGGACGATCCGGCCGCGCGCCGTACCGCCGCGCCCGGCGCGCGGCCTCCCGAACCTGATCGAGCGAAAGGCAGACGATGAGTTCCACTTCCAAGGTCGCGCTGGTCACCGGCGCCGGCACCGGGATCGGCAAGGCGGCCGCGCAGGCGCTGCTGCGCCACGGCTACCGGGTCGCCCTCGCGGGTCGCCGGACGGCGCCGCTGCAGCAGGCGATCGACGAGGCCATGGTCCCGGCCGGTCAGGCGCTGGCGGTCGCCGCCGACGTCGCCGACCCGGCTTCGGTGCGCGCGCTGTTCGCGGCGACCGGCGCGGCGTTCGGGCGCCTCGACGTGCTGTTCAACAACGCCGGCATCAGTGGCTTCGGGCTGCCGTTCGAGGATCTCACCGTCGAGCAGTGGCGTGCCGTCATCGATACCAACCTGACCGGCGCGTTCCTGTGCACCCAGGAGGCGTTCCGGATGATGAAGGCGCAGGATCCGCGCGGCGGTCGCATCATCAACAACGGCTCGATCTCCGCCCACGCGCCGCGCCCCAACTCGGCGCCCTACACGGCCTCCAAGCACGCGATCACCGGCCTCACCAAGTCGACATCGCTCGACGGACGCAGGCACGACATCGCCTGCAGCCAGATCGACATCGGCAACGCCGCGACCGAGATGGCGGCGAGGATGGCCACCGGCGTGCCGCAGGCGAACGGCAGCATCGCCGTCGAGCCGCTGATGGACCTCGCCCACGTCGCGGCGGCGATCGTCTACATCGCCGACCTGCCGCTCGGCGCCAACGTGCAGTTCATGACGCTGATGGCGACCAAGATGCCCTACGTCGGCCGCGGCTGAACGGCTGGGCCGGGGCGCCGGGCGACGAGGTCGATCAGCGCCGAGCGCCCGTGGTGACCGGCGCCCTCGCTCAACTCGTCGTCGTGCAGGGCGAGATGCTCGATGTCCCAGCCGGCGAATGTCGCGCGCAGCCACGCCGCCGTGTACATGTGCTCGCGGCGGGGCGGCCCGCCGGTCCCGTAGTCGACCTGTTCGGGCCGATAGCCCTGCAGCAGCAGGAGGCCGCCGGGGCGCACCGCCGCGCGCATCCCGGCGAACACCGCGTCGCGCTCGTCCGGCGCCAGGAACTGGATGAAGATCGCGACCAGCGCGTCGAAGCTTCGCTCCTGCCAGCGCCACTCGGCGATGTCGGCGACGACGAACTCGACATCGACGCCCCGCTGCGCGGCGAGGCGCCGCGCCTTGGCGATGCCGTTGGCCGCGATGTCGAACGCACTCACCCGGTGCCCCTGCTGCGCGAGCCAGACGCCGTTGCGGCCCTCGCCGTCGGCGACGCAGAGCACCGTCGACGACGCGGGCAGCCTATGCGCGTGCGCGGCGAGGAAGGCGTTGGGCGCAGTGCCAAAGTGGAAGTCGGCGCCGGCGTAACGGGCGTTCCAGGTGTCGCGAGGTCGATCGAATCCGCTCATCGGCGTTGCCTCGGCCGGATGTGCCGAGGCCGTTCGGTCGTCGCGGCGGCGCCGCGGCGCCGGTCGCATCGGCCCCGGCCCTCCATGGTGGTCGACGCAGAGGGTACACTTCGTGGTTGACTTGTCCAGCCCCCGATGGCGATGCCCGACCTGCCGCTTGCCGCGCCCGCGCCGCTGACCGCGCTCATCGACGACGACCATCCGCCGCGGCCTGAGCTCGCGCGCGAGCTGATCGACGACTGCGCCGGGCGCTTCGTCGCCCTGCTCGCCGAGTCGGCGCGTGGCGCGATCGAAGGCACCGACGACCTCTTCGAGGCTTTTCCCGAGACGCCCGAGGCCGACGTCCACCGCTTCCGGCAGCATCGCGGCGAATGGCAGGAGCGGTTCGAGCGCACGCTCTCGGAACTCGTCCGCCGAAGGCTGGGCGGCACCCGGCGCAAGGGTCGCCGACCCGACACCGACGTTTCCGCCGCGACGCTGCGCGTGCTCTCGGCGTTCGACCAGGAGCGGCAGACCGCGATCATCCGCGCCGCCGCGGCGCTCACGGCCGCCGCCCGCCGCGAGACCGCGGCGCTGGACCGCCGCGTCGGGCTGCTGCTCGCCGAGCGCTCGGTCGCCGAAGTCGACAACCCCTTCGGCGTTCCCTACGTGCTGGACGCGATCGGCGCGTCGTCGCGCGCGATCTATCCGAGTCCCCGCATCTGGCGACCGCTGATGGAGCGGCTGCTCGATGACCTGAAACCGGCGATCGTGAAGGCGTTCATCACGCTGAACCGGCAGCTCGCCGACCGCGGCGTGCTGCCCGAGGTCAAGGCCGCGCTGCGCGCCCGCAGCGACCTGCGGCCCGCCGACGACAGCGAGCTCCTGCCGCTGTTCGAGAAGATGCTGAAGGAGGCCACGCCGCCGGCCGCGGCAGCGGCGATCGACGTCGCGGTGCCGACGGTCGACGAGTTGAAGACCGACGCGCGGACACTGCGCTTCGCCGAGAAGCACGAGCCACGGGCGGAGACCCCCGCGCCCGGGGCAATCGCGGGCGCCCCGGCGACTGCGACGGTGCCCATCGGCGTGGCGCGCGCGCTGTACGCGGCGTACGCCCGCTACGTCGAGCGCGAGGGCGCGCTCGCCGACGCGTCGCCGGCCGCACCGGCCGGCGACGACTTCGCCTTCCCGCAGGTCGACTCGATGCTGGCACTCGGCGACGCCGGCGCGATGATCGCCGAGCTCGACCACTGGCAGCGGTTCGACGCGGAGCGCGAGTTCGTTGCCCCGGCGCCGGAGCAGGCGGATGCCGCCGTCGCGCGGCTGCCGCTCAACCGCATTCCCTTCATCCGCCAGGCGCTGGGCGCGAAGATCGCCAACCCGGCCGACGCGATGACGATGGACGTGGTCGCGCTGATCTTCGACTACATCTTCCGCGACCCGTCGATACCCGATGCGCAGCGCCAGCTCTTCGCGCGCCTACAGGTGCCCATCGCCAAGGCGGCGCTGCTCGACCGCAGCTTCTTCACCCAGCGCAACCACCCGGCGCGCCGCCTGCTCGACGACCTCGCGACGGCGGCGATCGGCGCACAGGGTGACGCCGACTACCGGCGCGAGTTCGAAGCGCTCGCACAGAGCGTCGTCGACCGGATCTGTGCCGACTTCGGCATCGACCTCGCCGTGTTCGAGTCGGCCGACGCGCGCATCCGCCCGTTCGTCGAGCACGAGCACGCCGCCGCCGCGCAGGCGGCGGACACCGACATCGGCACCGCGCTCGCCGCCGAGGGGTCCGACGTCGATCGCGCGATGGTGCGCTCGCTGCTGCGCGACCGGCTGGCCGGACTCGAGGTCCCGTTCGAGATCCGCAGCTTCGCCGAGACGCTCTGGGCCGACCACCTCGCGGCGATCCACGCGACCGAAGGCACCGACAGCGAGTCGTGGCGCATGGCGCTGGCGACGCTGGACGACCTCCTGTGGAGCATCGCCGCCAAGGAGCGCAATGCCCAGAAGGCGAAGCTCACGCGGATGATTCCCTCGCTGGTCCGCCGCCTGCGGGCCGGCGTCACCGCCCTCGGCGCGGCCGGCGAGCGCGTCGGCGGCTTTTTCGAGTCGCTCTACCGCTTGCACATCGACGTGTTGCGCCCGCCCGCGACCGGACCGGCGCCGGCCCCGATTACCGCGACGGCCGCGCCGGCGGCGACGCCCGCGGCCGCTGCGGCGCAGTCGACCGCCGTGGCGGCGACGCCCGGCACTGCGCGCAAGGCGCCGTTCGACCAGAGCACGATCCACGACTTCGTCACCGAGCTGGCGATCGGCACCTGGATCAATTTCCGCGACGGCGACAGCGAGGTCCCGGCGCGTTTGTTGTGGGTCAGCCCGCTGCGCACCCGCTACATCTTCACCACCCGCGGCCGCGGGCGCGCGCTCGCGTTCACGCCGGAGGAGCTCTGCTGGCGCCTTGGCGCCGGGCAGGCGACGCTGATCGTCGAACCGGTGCCGTTGTTCGACCGCGCGGTCAGCGCCGCGCTGGACACCCTCGCGGCAAGGATGCCGGCCGCGAGTGGGGCGAGCTGACGCGCCGTGCCGGTCATCACCCTCACCCACGCCCGCCTCGCCTACGGCAGCCAGCCTCTCCTCGACGACGCCGACTTCCAGCTCGACGGCCGGGAACGCATCGGCCTCATCGGCCGCAACGGCTGTGGCAAGTCTTCGCTGCTGCGCGTGCTGGCCGGGCGCGGCGAGCTCGACGACGGCGAGGCCTGGCGCGCGCCGGGGCTGTCGGTCGCCCACGTCGCGCAGGAGCCCGCGCTCGACCCGGACGCGTCGGTCTACGACACCGTGGCGCAGGGCCTCGGCGCGGCGGGACTGCTGCTGGCCGACTTCCACCACGCGACGGCCCGCCTCGCCGCGAACGCCGACGACACGGCGGCCCTGGCGGAGGTCGACCGGCTGCACGCGGGGCTTGACGCCACGGGCGGCTGGACGCTCGGCCATCGCGTCGACAACGTGCTCTCGCGCCTCGCACTCGACCCCGACCTGCCGGTGGGCACGCTGTCGGGCGGCTGGCAGAAGCGCGTCGCGCTGGCGCAGGCGCTGGCGACCGAACCCGACGTGCTGCTGCTCGACGAACCGACCAACCACCTCGACCTCGCCGCGATCGGCTGGCTCGAGGACCTCCTGCGCGGCTTTCCCGGCGCCGTCGTCTGCGTCACGCACGATCGCCGCTTCCTCGACACCGTCGCCACCCGGATCGTCGAGCTTGACCGGGGCCGGCTGCAGAGTTTCCCGGGCAGCTTCGCCGCCTACCGGGAGCGCAAGG
>DATIUK010000013.1:0-23506 GCA_035466885.1 Casimicrobiaceae bacterium | reverse complement strand
ACGGCCTCGCCGTGCAGCCAGTTGCCGTAGCCCTGCGCGGCCTCGATCGCGTGGCCGAAGGTGTGCCCGAAGTTGAGCAGCGCCCGCTCGCCGGTCTCGCGCTCGTCGGCGGCGACGATCCCTGCCTTGATCCGGCAGCTCACCGCGACCGCCTCCTCGAGGGCCGCCGGCTCGCGCGCGAGCAGGCGGTCGAGGTGCGACTCCAGCCAGGCGAAGAAGGCCGCATCGCGGATCGCGCCGTACTTGACGACCTCGGCGAGGCCCGCGGCGAGCTCGCGCGCCGGCAGCGTGGCGAGGCAGTCGATGTCGATCAGCACGGCGTCGGGCTGGTGGAACGCGCCGATCATGTTCTTGCCCAGCGGGTGGTTGACCGCGGTCTTGCCGCCGACCGACGAGTCGACCTGCGCGAGCAGCGTCGTGGGGATCTGCACGTAGCGCATCCCGCGCTGGTAGATCGCCGCGGCGAAGCCCGCGACGTCGCCGACGACGCCGCCGCCCAGCGCGACGAGCGTCGTCGAGCGCTCCGCCTGCATCTCGAGCAGCCGGGTGACGAGGTCGTGCAGCGTGTTCCAGTTCTTGTGGGTCTCGCCGTCGGGGATCAGCAGCACCTGCGCCTCGATGCCGGCGCGGCCGAGGCTCGCGCGCAGGGGCGCGAGCCAGTGCTGCGCCACCACCGGGTTCGAGACGATGACCGCGCGGCGCGACGGAAGCCGCGCGGCGAGGTGCTCGCCGGCGCGCGTGAGGATGCCGCTGCCGATGGCGATCGGGTAGCTGCGCTCGCCCAGTGCGACGTCGACGGTGATCATGACGGGTTCACCACGGGCGGCGGGGTGTCGAGGCCCTGCGCGAAGCGCACCAGGGCGTCGCGCTCGGACTCGACGACGATGTCGGCGACCTCGCGGTAGAGGACGTCGCGGATGCCGTAGAGCTCCACGAGGCGCCCGAGCTGGTCGGTCGTGTTGTTGAGCAGCGGCCGGTGGCGGCTGCGGCGGGTGCGTTCCCAGAGCATCGGCGGCTCGGCGTGGATGTAGACGACGGTGCCATTGGTCTTCAGCTGCTCGCGATTGGCGGGGCGCAGCACGACGCCGCCGCCGGTGGCGAGCACGATGTCCCGGCGAAGCACGAGGTCCGCGAGCACTGCCTGCTCGCGGTCGCGAAAGCTCGCCTCGCCCTCGATCTCGAAGATGGTCGGGATCGACACGCCGAGCCGCTGCTCGAGCTCGATGTCGGCGTCGACGAAGGCCTTGCCCAGCCGCCGGGCGAGCTGCCGCCCGAGCGTCGTCTTTCCCGCTCCGGGAAGGCCCACCAGAAACAGATTGCCCCGATGCAGCTGCACCGGGGCATTGTAGTCGAAATCAACTTTCGCCGACGCGCGCAGCGGCGCGTGGCGGCACCTCCTACTTCACCGCGCCGATCGTGTCCTTGACGACGCGCGGGGTGAGGAAGATCAGGAGCTCGGTCTTCTCGCTGGTGCGTCCCTGCAGCTTGAACGCCCAGCCGACGATCGGCAGGTCGCCGAGGAACGGCACCTTGGTCACGTCGTTGTTGATCGTCTCTTCGTAGATGCCGCCGATGACCGCGGTGTCGCCGTTGTTGACGGCAATCTGCGTGGTCACGTTCTTGGTGTCGATCGAGGGCACCGAGAACCCGCCGCCCAGCTGCACGTACTGGCCGACCGAGTCCTTGCGGATCTCGACGGTCATGATGATCCGGTTGTCCGGCGTGATCTGCGGCACGACGTCGAGCAGCAGCACCGCCTTCTTGAACTGCACGGTCGCCGGCGAATTCGCCGAGCCCGGGGTCACGTAGGGAATCTCGGTCCCCTGCTCGATGCGCGCCTTCTGGTTGTCCTGGGTGACGACCCGCGGGCTGGAGACGACCTTGCCGCGCGCGTCGGACTCGAGCGCCTGGAGCTCGAGGTTGATGAGGTTTCCGCTGCCCAGGTTGATGAGCGTCAGCGCGAGCTGGCCAGCCGGGTTGGGGACCGGCAGGTTGACGTTCAACTGCGGCGAGTCCGAGTAGCCGGCGGAGGCGAGCCCCGAGGCGAGCTCGAACGGCGTCTGCGTTCGCGTCTCGCGGACGAGGCGGTCGCCGTCGGTCTTGACCACCGGCTGCGTGTTGAGCGAGCCGCCGAAGCCGCCGGCGTACTTGTTGCTGAGCGTGAAGCCCGTCTGCACGCCGAAGCGCACGCCGAGCTGCTTGCTGAACTTGTCGCCGGCGACGACGATGCGCGCCTCGATCAGCACCTGCCGCACCGGCGTGTCGAGCTGGCGGATGATCTTGCGCACTTCCTCGAGTCGCGAGGCGGTGTCCTGCACGAACAGGATGTTCGAGCGCGGATCGACCATCGCGACGCCGCGCTTGGACAGGAACGAGCCCTGGCCGCCGGTCGTCGCCGTCTGCCCGGCGCCCGCGCCGAACTTCTGCTGCGTGTTGGTGGTGATGAGGCTGAGGAGGTCGCTCGCCTTCATGTAGTTGAGCTGGAACGACTCCGAGACCAGCGGCTCCAGGTCGCTGATCTGGGCTTGCGACTCGAGCTGCTGCTTCTCCTTCAGGGCGAGCTCCTCGCGCGGCGCGATCAGCACGACATTGCCGTTCTTGCGCATGTCGAGACCCTAGGTCTGCATGATGATGTCGAGCGCCTGGTCCCAGGGGATGTCCTTGAGCCGCAGCGTCAGGCTGCCGGTGACGGTATCGCTGGTGATGATGTTGAGGCCGGTGAAGTCGGCGATCACCTGCAGCACCGCCCGCACCTCGACGTTCTGGAAGTTGAGCGACAGCCGCTCGCCCTTGTAGCCCTGGCGCGAGCCCTGCGTCAGCTTGTTGGGATCCTCCAGCACCGGCTTGACCTCGATGATGAACCGGTTGTCGGTCTGGTACGCCGAGTGCTCCCACAGGCCCTTGGGCTCGATGATCATCCGCGCGTTGCCGCCCTGGTTGACGGCCTCGACCGTGGTCACCGGCGTGCCGAAGTCCTGGACGTCTAGCCGGCGCTCGAGGTTGCGCGGAAGGTTGGTGCGCAGGAAGTCGACGATCAGCGACTTGCCCTGCTGGCGGATGTCGATGCCGGTCGAGTTGTCGGACAGGTCGACGATGATCCGGCCCTCGCCGTTCTTGCCGCGGCGGAAGTCGATGTCGCGCAGCGTGTGCACGACGTCGCCGGGACGCGACTCGGCGAAGCGCTGCACCGTCTGCGCCTTGGCGTCGAGCTGCTCGCTCTGGTCGTACAGCGTGACCAGGACCGCGTTGCCCTCGATCGCGGTCGAGAAGGTCTGCGGCCGGTTGAGGTTCAGGACCACGCGCGTCCGGTTGCCGGCCTGGACCAGGTTGAGGCTGCGCAGCGCCGGGTCGTCGATCGTGCGCTGGTTGGCGCCGAGGCCGTTGGTGGTGTCGAGGAAGTCGAGCGCGATCCGCGCGGGGCTGGCGATCGCGAAGCCCGCGGGCGGGTTGGCGGGCGGCGCCTTCAGCGTGAACTTGAGTATGGTGTTGCCCGAGGTGCCCTTGGCGACCGCCACCGCGTCGATCGAGTTGGTCGCCTGCGCGAACGCCGCGCCGCAGGCGAGCAACGCCGCCAGCGCGGCGAAGGCGGTCCACGCTCCCCTCGCCCGCCGCACGCGCGGCGCGTAGTAGTCTAGCCAAACGAACGCGCTCATTGTTCTCCGCTCCTATTTCTTCGTATCGGCCTGGATGAGCTGCAGCGTGCTCGACCGCTCGCTCCAGTCGCCTGCGCTGTCCTGCACGAGTTCCCTCAGCCTGACCTCGCCGTCGGTGATGCCGGTGATGACCCCGTAGTTCTGCCCCATGTGGTTGCCGGAGCGCACCTGGTAGATGTCCTTTTCGGGCGTGCGCACCAGCGCGTAGACGGCCTTGTCCTTCTGCAGCGTGCCGACCATATTGAGCGACTCGAGCGGGAACGCCTCCAGCGGCTCCTTGCGCCGGTTGAGGTCCGGCGCAAGCTTGCTCGTCCCCTTCGCCGGCTCGATCTTGCGCGGCTTGAACGGGTCGGGCAGGTCGTACGCGTTGTACGTGAACGGCTGGTAGGGCACGACCTGCGGCAGCGGGTCGAGCCGCCCCTTGCCGGACTTGCCCTGCTCGGCCATCCAGGCGCGCAGATCCTGGTGGCTCTCGCCGCCGCACCCCGCGAGCACGAGGCCCGCGCCCACCGCCAGCGCCAGCCAGGATCTCATTTCTTGCCTTTCTCCTTCGCTTCCTTGGCGAGCCGGCGCTGCTTGGCGACTTCTTCCTCGTCGAGGTAGCGGTAGGTCTTGGCCACCGCGTCCAGCGTCAGCACGCCCTTGTCGTTGGCGATCGCGACGTCGTTCAGCGTGACGATGCGCGGCAACTGCGCGACGTCGCTCGCGAACGCGCCCATGTCGTGGTAGTTGCCGGTGATCTTGATGCTGATCGGCAGCTCGGCGTAGAACTCGGCCATCCGCTCGGACGCGGCCGGCTTGAAGAGCTCGAACGAGAGCCCGCGGCCGAGACCCGCCTGGTTGATGTCGGTCAGGAGCGCGTCCATCTCGGATTTGTTGGGCAGCTGTTTCAGCAGCGCCCCGAACGACTGCTCGATCTCGGCGAGCTGCTGGCGGTAGAGGTCGTAGTTGATCGCCTTGTTCTTCTTGTCGGCGTACTGCGCGCGCAGCGCCGTTTCCTCGATCTCGGCCCGGTCCAGTGCCTCGTACTGGTCCTTCCAGTCGAAGTACGCGCCGGCCGCGACGATGACCAGGAACAGGAGCGCCAGGATCCCGATCTTCGGGGCCAGCGGCCAGTTGCCGACTTCGCGCAGGTTGAGGCGCCGCAGGTCGTCGAGGTTCATGCCTTGCCTCCCTTGGCGGCGGCAGGAGCCGGCGAGACCGGGGCCGGCACCGCGGTCGGCGCCGGCGACCCGGCTTTCGGCGCAGCGGCGGCGACCGGCTTCTCCTCGGGCGGCGGGGCGCGCTTGACCTGCAGGTTGAGCGTGAACTCGCTGATCCGCGGCCCGCCTTCACGGGCCTGGGTGCCCGGCACCGGGACCGACTTGATCTCGACGAGCTCCGGTTGCGAGAGCCACGGCGAGGACTCGATGCTGCGCATCAGCGTCGACACCCGCGCGTTCGACTGCGCGTAGCCGATCAGCGTGACGCGCGTGCCCTGCTGGCGAACCGAGCGCAGGTAGATCCCGTCGGGCAGCTGGCGAACGACCTGGTCGAGGAGGTGGACCGCCTCGGTGCGGTTGGTCTGCAGCGTCTCGACCACCTGCTTGCGCGCCAGGAGCGCCTGGGTCTGCTCGCGCAGCTTGTCGATTTCCTTGATCTGCTCGTCCAGCTTGGCGATCTCGGTCTTGAGCAGCCCGTTGCGGCTGTTCTGGTTGTCGATGCGGCTGGCAAAATACATGTGGCCAAGGCCGACGGAGGCGAGGGCGAGGATCGCGAGGCTGATCGCCAGCGAGATGAACTGGCGTTGCCGCGCCGCGCGCTTCTGCTCGCGGTGCGGCAGCAGGTTGATGCGGACGGTGGCGGCGCTCATTCGAAGCTCCGCAGCGCAAGGCCGCAGGCCACGAGCAGCAGCGGCGCGTCCTGGGCGAGCTGCCGCGGCCGGATCCGCTCCGACGCGGTCATGCTGGAGAAGGGGTTGGCGACCAGCGTCGGCACGCCGGCCCGCTTGGCGACCAGCTCGTCGAGGCCGGGCAGCAGCGCGCATCCGCCGGCCAGCACGACCTGGTCGACCTGGCTGTACGATGTCGAGGTGAAGAAGAACTGCAGCGCCCGGGTGACCTCCAGCGCCAGCGTCTCCATGAACGGGTGGAGCACGTCGGCGTCATAGTTCTCGGGCAGGCCCTGGCTCTTCTTGGCCGATTCGGCTTCGTCCGGCGAGAGATTGAACGCGCGCTGGATGTCGTGGGTCAGCTGGTTGCCGCCGAACGCCTGGTCGCGGGAGAACAGCGCTTGATTGTTGCGCAGTACATAAAAGTGCGTAACGTGTGCACCAATATCGAGCAGGGCGATGTTCTGGTCGCGCCCATTGGCCGGGAGCGACGGGGCGATGAGCTTGAACGACTCCAGCGTGGCGTAGGACTCGACGTCCATCACCCGGGGCTTCAAGCCCGCCGCCTCGGCGATTGCCACGCGGTCCTCGACCTTTTCCTTGCGCGAGGCGGCGATCAGGACCTCGACTTCGTCAGGGTTATTGGGTGCCGGCCCCAGGATCTGGAAGTCGAGATTGACCTCGTCGAGCGCGAACGGTATGTACTGGTTGGCCTCGGCCTCGACCATCAGCTCGAGGTCTTCCTCCTTCTGCCCGGACGGGACGATGATCTTCTTGGTGATCACCATCGCCGCCGGAAGTGCCAGGGCGACGCCCCGATGACGCGAGCCCAGCCGCTTCCAGCCGCGCTTCAGCGCGTCGCTGACCTGGTCGAGGTTGGCGATGTTGCCGTCGGACACGACGTCCTTGGGCAGCGGCTCGATGGCGTAGCGCTCCAGACGGAAGGCGCCCTTGCCGGTTTCGGCGAGCTCGACCAGCTTGATCGAGGTCGAGCTGATGTCGACGCCGATGAGCGCCGGGGCCTTGGTCTTGAACAGGTCCATCACCGGACCGAGTTTTTCAGCGAGCATGGCAGCCTTGTGCGCAATGCTGATAATTTACATTAAAGGTTGGCAGCAACTATGGGCCTTGTCAATTTGTTTTGCCCGCCCAGGTTGGTTTGTTGCGCGGCCGCATATAATTACGCGACATTCCGCTCCGGGACGGTAAGTTTTATTCCCTCATGCTAAAGCGCTGGCTCCTGTACGTCGGCTCGGTCTTCCTCGGCCTCGCCCTGGTCGGCGGCCTTCTGGGGGCGTTCGTCCTCGCCCTGCTCTACCCGACGCTGCCGTCGCTCGAGACCCTGACCGACTACCAGCCCAAGATCCCGCTGCGGGTGCTCAGCGTCGAGGGCGAACTCCTCGGCGAATTCGGCGAGGAGCGACGCGCCATCGTCGCCATCGCCGACGTCCCGGAGGTGATGAAGAAGGCGATCCTCGCCGCCGAGGACGAGCGGTTCTACTCGCACGGCGGCGTCGACTACATCAGCGTCTTCCGCGCGGCGGCGACCAACCTCGCCAGCGGCTCCCAGCAGGGCGCCGGCACGATCACCATGCAGGTCGCCCGCAATTTCTTCCTGACCCGCGAGAAGACCATCACGCGGAAGCTGCGGGAAGTGCTTCTGGCGTGGAAAATCGAGGCAAACCTCTCCAAGGACGAGATTCTTCAGCTTTATCTCAACCAGATCTTTCTCGGCCAACGCGCCTACGGCTTCGCCGCGGCGTCGCAGATCTACTTCGGCAAGCCGCTGAAGGACGTGACGCCGGCCGAGGCCGCGATGCTCGCGGGCCTGCCCAAGGCGCCCTCGGCGTTCAATCCGGTCACCAACCCCAAGCGGGCCAAGACACGGCAGTTGTATGTGCTGCGCAGGATGCACGATCTTCGTTTCCTGACTGATGTTCAGTACAAAGAAGCACAAACTGCGCCACTTGCTGTCCGGCAGGGCCTGCGGGAGGCGGCGGCGACCCGCGCCGAGTTCGTCGCCGAGATGGCGCGCCAAGTGGTTTTCGACGCCTACGGCGAGGACGCGTACACCCGCGGCCTGACCGTCTACACGACCATCCGCAAGGCCGACCAGGAGGCCGCATATGCCGCTCTGCGTCGGGGAGTGCTCGATTACGACCGTCGGCACGGCTACCGGGGGCCGGAGGCGTTCGTGAGCCTTCCGGATGCCGGGCCGGAGTTCGAGACGGCACTGGAGCGCGCGTTCCAGGAGGCCTCGGACAGCGAAGGGCTGCAACCGGCGGTGGTCCTGGATGCGAGCCCGACCGAGGTCGCGGCGGTGCTGGCCGACGGCGAGGAGGTCAAGGTGGCCGGCGACGGGCTGCGGTTCGTCGCGCGCTCGCTGGGCGACAAGGCAGCTCCCGCGACGCGCCTGCGACGCGGGGCCGTGATCCGGCTCGCCCGTGACGACAAGCAGCGCTGGACGATCGCGCAGCTGCCGCAGGCGGAAGCCGCGTTCGTCTCCATCCGGCCCCTCGACGGCGCCATCGTCTCGCTGGTCGGCGGCTTCGACTTCGACCGCAACAAGTTCAACCACGTGACCCAGGCGCAGCGGCAGCCCGGGTCGTCGTTCAAGCCGTTCATCTACTCGGCCGCACTGGAAAAGGGTTTCACCCCGGCGACCGTCGTCAACGACGCACCGTTCTTCGTCCCCGCCGACAAGGCCGGCGGCGAGGACTGGGAGCCCAAGAACTACGACGGCAAGTACGACGGCCCGCTGCGGGTGCGCACCGCGCTCGCGCGGTCCAAGAACCTCGTCACCGTCCGCGTGCTGCAGGCGATCGGCCCGCGCTATGCACAGGACTACATCGCCCGGTTCGGGTTCGATCCCAAGCTCCACCCGCCGTTCCTGACCATGGGCCTGGGCGCGGGCGCCGCGACGCCGATGCAGATGGCCGCCGCCTACGCGGTGTTTGCCAACGGCGGCTACCGGGTCGCCCCGTTCCTGATCGCCAGGATCGTCGACGGCAAGGGCAACGTGCTCTCCGAGGCCTCGCCCGAGGTTGCGGGGACGAATGCCGAACGCGTCCTCGACCCGCGCAATGCGTTCCTGATGACTTCGCTGCTGCGGGACGTGATCGCCTACGGCACCGGAACCCGCGCGCTTGCGCTCGGTCGCCAGGACCTGGCCGGCAAGACCGGAACCACCAACGAGAACATCGACGCCTGGTTCTGCGGCTACAACGCCGCGCTGGTCGGCGTCGCGTGGATCGGCTTCGATCAACCGCGGACGCTGGGCGGCAACGAAACGGGCGGAGTTGCCGCGTTGCCGATCTGGATCGGCTACATGCAGAAGGCGCTCAAGGGCACGCCGAACGCGCTGCTGCCGATGCCCGACGGCGTCATCTCCGTGCGGATCAACCAGGAAACCGGGCTGCGCGACGACGCGGGAACTGTAAGTGAGTACTTCCTTGCAGAATTCCCTCCGCGCAGCCGGGATGAAGGCCTCGGTGCCCAGGGCTCCCCGGGGCAGCCGGCACGCGACATCCGCGAGCAGCTCTTCTGACGCCGGCGCGCAGGCACCGGCCGGCAGGCTCCTGATGCGTGAACGCGACCTGCCGCCCCGCGGCACCCGCCGGCACCCGCGCGCCGCGGTCCCCTTTGCGGGCGAGCACGCTCGCCACGACCGCGCGCGGATCGCGCAGACGGCAGCGCGCCTCATCGTCGAGCACGGCATCGACGACTGGGCGCTGGCCAAGCGCAAGGCCGCGCGGCAGCTGCTGTTGCCCGATGGCGCCGGACATCCGTCGAACGAGGAGATCGAGGCAGCGCTGATCGAGCACCAGGCGCTGTTCGGCGGCGACGCGCAGCGGAAGAGCCTGCGGGCGCAGCGGCAGTGCGCGCTCGCCTGGATGCGGCGCCTCGCCGCGTGGTCGCCGCTGCTCGTCGGCGCCGTCGCCGCCGGCTGGGCGAGCCCCCACAGCGACGTGCGGATCGAACTCGCCGCGGACGACGCCAAGGCCATCGAGATCCTGCTCGCCGGCCACGAGGTCGCCTATCGGTCGGAGGGCGGGCAAGCGGCGGGGACGGCGACCCGGCTGCTGATCGGCGACGGCGAATTCGCCGTCCGGCTGGAGGTCGTCACGCCCAACGACCGGCGCCACCGCGCGCGCCAGGACGCTGCCGTCCGGCTCGACGCGGCCGCGCTGACGGCGCTGCTCGACCTTCCGGCCCCGAACGTCTAGCGCTTCGCCTCGGCGAGCCAGCCGGCAGCCTGCAGCGCGAAATAGCTCAGGATCGCGTCGGCACCGGCGCGCTTGAACGCGAGCAGCGACTCCAGCACGCAGGCGCGCTCGTCGAGCCAGCCGTTGGCCGCCGCCGCCTTCAGCATCGCGTACTCGCCAGAGACCTGGTAGACGGCGGTCGGCGCGCCGAAGGCGTCCTTGACCCGGCGGACGATGTCGAGATAGGGCATTCCCGGCTTCACCATCACCATGTCGGCGCCCTCCTCGAGGTCGAGCGCCACCTCGCGCAGCGCCTCGTCGGAGTTCGCGGGGTCCATCTGGTAGGTGTACTTGTTGCCGCCGGCGAGATTGCCGGCCGAGCCGACCGCGTCGCGGAACGGCCCGTAGAACGACGACGCGTACTTGGCCGCGTAGGCGATGATCCGCGTCCGCTGCGCGCCGCTGCCGTCGAGCGCTGCGCGGATCGCGCCGATGCGTCCGTCCATCATGTCCGACGGCGCGACGAAATCGACGCCGGCCTCCGCGTGGCAGCAGGCCTGCTTGACCAGCGCGACGACCGTCTCGTCGTTCAGCACGTAGCCGGTGTCGTCGATGAGTCCGTCCTGGCCGTGGCTCGTGTAGGGGTCGAGCGCGACGTCGGTGACGATGCCGAGGTCGGGGAAGCGCTCCTTCAGAGCGCGCACGGTGCGCGGGACCAGGCCCTCCGCGCGCCAGGCCTCGGCGGCGTCCAGCGACTTCTGTTCGGCGGGAATCACCGGGAACAGCGCCAGCGCCGGCACGCCGAGCTCGACGCAGCGCTCCGCGTCCCGGAACAGGAAGTCGAGGCTCTTGCGCGACACGCCGGGCAGCGAGGCGACCGGTTCCTCGCGGCGCGCGCCGTCGAGGACGAACACCGGGTAGATGAAGTCGTCGGCCGCCAGCCGGTGCTCGCGCATCAGCCGCCGCGAGAAGTCGTCGCGGCGCATCCGGCGCATCCGGCGAGCGGGAAAGTTTCCGGAAAAGGCGAAGGTCATCGGGGTTCTCGCGATCGTCGTTGGTGCGGTCGTCTTCGGTTCAGTCGCCGCCGGCGAGCCACTTCTGCTGGCGCGCGACCTTCATCAGCCCGGCGTGGCCGCGCGTACCCTGCCTGCCCGCGAGCGAACGCAGGCGCAGCAGCAGTTCCGCGGTGGCAAGCGCGTCGGCAGCCGCATTGTGCCGGATCGTGCACTCGATGCCGAATGCGGCCAGCCAGTCGTCGAGGCTGCGCCCGCCGTACCGGTACGCCTCGGGCACCAGCGCGCCGGCGAGCGGCGCGAGGTCGAGCCACGGCGCGTCCGGTGCGTCGACGTTCGCACGGGCGCAGGCGTTGCGCAGGACCGCGCGGTCGAAATCGGCGTGAAAGCCGACCAGAGGCGCACCGGCGACCCAGTCGCGGTACGCAGCGAGCGCCTCGGCGACCGGAACACCCCGCGCCTGTGCGCCGTGGCCGATGCCGTGGACGAGGATGTTCGTCGCGTCGCCGATGGCCTCCCCGCGCAGGACGATCTCGAAGCTGTCCGCGAGGCGGATGCCCCAGCCGTCCACCGCGACGCCGCCGATGCCGAGCAGCCGGTCGCGCTCGGGATCGAGGCCCGAGGTTTCGGTGTCGACGACGACCCAGCGGTCGGCAGCCGGGTCGGCGGCATCGCCTGGCTCGCGGCCGAAGAGCTTGCGCAGCGCGCCGAGCATGATCGAAAGCCTCTCAGCCCGGGTAATCGAGCTCGAGCCGCTGCTGGAGCTTGCGCACCTGCCGCATCGCCTCTTTCAGGATCCGGCGGTCGAGGTCCGCGAGCTCGGCGAGCGGGACGCGGTTGGGATTGGGCGCGGGATTGGACGCGCTGCCGGCGCCGCCGCCCTCGCCGAACGCGGCCTTGCGGTGCTGCTCGCGCAGCCGCAGCAGCTGTATGTACTCGAAGGCGTCGCACCAGGCGCGGACCTCCGGCTCGGGGATGCCGCGCCGCACGCCCGCAGCGGCGAAGCGGTCGACCGTGTTGGTCTCGGTCACGCCGGTCGCCAGCGCATAGATCCGCGCCCCGTCGACAAACGGCACGCTGCCGTTCATCTTGAGATCGATGCTCTCCTCGCCGCTCGCGTCCTCGGCGCCTTGCAGCTCGCCGCGCCAGCTCAAGGGCGGCCGGTTGCGCAGCGCATTGTCGGACATCTGCTTCAGGAACCGGGCATTCGCCTCGGCGTGCACGGCGATGTCGGCGCGCAGCGCCTCGGCCAGGATCGAGTCGCCCCACAGCGGGCGGAAGTCGAAGAAGACGTTGGCGGCCAGCAGGCTGTCCGGGTCGCCGCGGTCGATCCAGTTGGCGAACGCGGCCTTCCACTCGTCGAGGCTCGCGCACCAGCGCGGGTTCATCGCCATCACGCCACCCTTGCACAGCGGATAGCCGCAGCGGTCCATCGCCTCGTTGACTTCCCGCGCGACCGGCAACAACCGCGCGCGCACGTCGTCGGGGGCGAGGCCGCCGTCCTCGACCGCGAAGATGAGGCCGTTGTCCTGGTCGGTGGCGATCGTCTGCTCGCCGCGTCCCTCGGACCCCATGCCCAGCCAGCACAGCCGCAGCCCGGCGAGGTCGTGCTTCGGCGTCACGAGCTCGAGGATGCGCACGGCGAGCTGGTCGTTGAGGCTAGAGATCATCCGCGTGAGCTGGCCCGCCGCCACGCCCTGCGCGACCAGCGCGTAGGACAGCGCGCGCACGTCGGCCGCGCACTGGACCAGCGCCGGGACGTCCGCGGCGCGACGGATCGCCGAGGCGAGTTCGCGCACCGACAGCCGCTGCAGGCTGAAGAGGTCGCGCTCCGACACGACGCCGGCGAGGACGCCGACGGCGTCGACCAGGACCACGTGCCGGATGCCGCGTCGCGCCATGAGCAGCGCGGCGTCACCGGCCGTCGCCGTGGCCGGGAGGGTGATGGCGGGGGCGCTCATCACGTCCGCCATCGGCGTCGTCAGCGGTCGCTGCGGCAGCACCACGCGCCCGATGACGTCCTGCCGGGTGAAGATTCCCAACGGCCGCGCGTCGCCGTCGACGATCGGCATCGAGCCGATCCGCCGGTCCTCCATCGTCCGCAGTGTCTCGCCGAGCTGCGCCTGCGGGCCGCAGGCGATCGGCGCCTGGCGCACGACGGTCTCGAGGCGTGTGGCGAAACCGCGCTGCTCGGTCGCGGTGGCCGCGTATTCGGCCTGCAGGCTGGCGCGCGACAGGTCGAGGAGGTGAGCGAGGCGGCGGGTGCAGAAGTCCTGGAACACCGGCGACGCGTTGATGAGGCCGTCGAACACCGCGACCGGGATCGCGAGGCAGAACGTGTCCTGCGTCGCGCGGTAGACGCTGGTGACGCCGCGCCGGGCGAGCAGCGCACCGAGCGGGAACATCTCGCCGGACGAGAGCTCCCACAACGCAGCGGCGTCGCCGGTCATGCCCGGGCGCTCGCCGCGGACCGTGCCTTGGCGGATGACGAAGCAGCTCGCGGGCCGGACCTCGGCCGGCGAGAGGATGACTTCGCCCGGCGCGAAGTAGCGCAACTGCGAAGCGCGCACGATGCGGTCGAGGTCGTGCTCGCTCATCGCGGCGAAAGGTGCGTGCGGCTTCAGTGCCAGCTTGATGCCGGCCAGCACCGAAGGCGCGGGGGTGGACGCAGGCGACACGGCTATCTCCCCGATTTGGTCATGGATTTCGATCCTGTCCTTGTCCGGAACTCCGACCGCCCCGGCCGGTCATAGACTGCAGACGGCAACGTCTCCCGCTTTCCTCCCTGAGCGGGTGTCTTGGGTAGCGGATCGTTCCCTACGCAAGGCGTTTCGGGCCCCGCGACACTCCCCTTGATCGCGGGGCCTTTTCTTTGCCTGCCGGCAGCTGCGAGCCGCGGTGCCGCGCGACCTCGGCAGCGATCGATTCCGCGGTCACGTCGAGCCATGCGCCGAGCAGGGTTTCGGCCTCCTCGATACCCAGCCGCCGTGTCGCCGAGAACGGGATCACGGTCACCTGCGCGGCGTGCGGCGGATGGGCGGCGGCGACGGCGTCCTCGATCGCGCCGGCGGCGGCGCGCCGGGCAGTCGGGGTGAGCTTGTCCATCTTGGTCGCGAGGATCAGCACCGGACGGCCGCTGGGCAGGAAGCCGTCGAGAAGCTGCAGGTCGAGGTCGCCCAGGCCGTGGCGCGCGTCGACGACCAGCACCAGGCCGATGAGCGCCTGCCGGGTGGCCACGTAGCGGCCGAGGAATGCCTGCCAGTGGTACTTGAGCTCGCGCGGGACTGCGGCGTAGCCGTACCCGGGAAGGTCCGCGAGCAGCGCGCCGTTGCGCAGCCGGAAGAGGTTGATCTGCTGCGTTCGACCGGGCAGCTTGCTGGTGAACGCGAGGCGAGTCTGATTGGCCAGGGCGTTGATGGCGCTCGACTTGCCGGCGTTGGAGCGCCCGGCGAACGCGACCTCCGGCGGCCCGGACGGGGGCAGGTGCTCGTCGCTGGCGGCGGTGGTGAGGAAGACCGCCTGCTGCAGGGGGTGCTTGACCATCGTTCGACTGCCGATCATCCAATTGTGCCGCAGCGGCGGGATCCGGCGACTGCCGCGGCTTCGGCAGCCGCCCGCGTCGCCCTCGTTCGGCAGGACGCCTTCGTGACCGGCTGCGGTTCCGCTACAATAGTGCGATTTTGCACGGTGCACTGGCCGTTGAACGCGGGGCTCCCCGAGCGGACCGGAAAGTCGCACCCTATCGAGGAGTAAGCCCGATGAAACGCTCGCTGCTGGTCGCCGTCGCCGTCGCGCTCTGGCCCGCGGCCTCGGTCCTGGCGCAGGGAACCGCGGCCAATCCGGCCAAGCCGGACCTCGCCAAGGCGCAGACCATCGTCAACCAGGTCTGCGCGGCCTGCCATGGAACCGATGGGAACAGCCCGTCGCCCGCCAACCCCAATCTCGCGGGACTGCCGGCCGAGTATATCACCGGGCAGTTGGCGCACTTCAAGAGCGGCATCCGCGCGAATCCGGTGATGCTGGGCATGTCGGCAGGGCTCTCGCCGGCCGACATGGCGGCGCTCGGCGCCTACTACGCGCAGCAGAAGCCGAAGGGGCTGAACGCCAAGGATCCCGAGCTGGTGAAGGTGGGACAGGCGCTCTATCGCGGTGGCGACGCCGCCCGCGGCGTCCCTGCCTGCGCCTCGTGTCACGGCCCCAATGGCGCCGGCATTCCCAAGAGCTACCCGCGGCTTGCGGGCCAGCACGGCGACTACACCTACGCGCAGCTGAAGGCGTTCAAGGCCGGTGAGCGCGGCGCCGACAAGGAAGGCAAGGACCTGAACGGCCGCATCATGGCGGCGGTCGCCGCCAAGCTCTCCGACACCCAGATGAAGGCGCTGGCCGAGTACACGACCGGCCTGCGCTGAACCGCTCTCAGTTCTCGGGCGCGCACATGATCACCGCATCGGGCCCGTAGCCTTCGGCGAGCCAGCCGGGGGTGAGGCGCAGGTCGTCGCGAACCAGCACCTCGGCCGTGTAGCGGTGGTTGGTGTTGTAGGTGTTGAGGAAGCGCCAGACAGGACGCGTGGCTGCGGGGCAGGCGCCGGTCACCTGGTTGGGCAGCTGGATGTGGAACACGTTCGGGCTTTCGTAGATCCACGCCGCGCCGAACCTCGCTGCAGTCTCCGCGCACTCGCGAGGACTGCCCGAATAGAAGTGCGAGTCGCCGAACTCGGGCCGCATGTAGAAGCGGCAGACGGGCGTCGTTCCCGCCGGTGCCTGCGCCGGATCCGAATAGGCGAGGAAGGTGAGCCCCGTGCGCTCCCATCCGCGCAGCACGCCGGTGTCCAGGTTGTTGATCTCGACCGGGTTGGTCGAGATGAAATAGTGGCCGAGATCCTGGTTGTAGAACTCGACCACCGGCACGACGCCGCGCGGGCTCGCCGCGTTCGGCGTCAGGTACTGGCGCAGGTACGGCAATGCCTGGTCGAGGCGGGAGAAGTAGTCGAGCTCGGCGCGCGCGCTGCACGACGAGTCGCCGCCGAACAGTCCGCCGCGCAGCTCGTAGTAGCCCCCCGCGCCATAGTAGGTGAAGAGCCCCGCGCCGCTCGACCCCACCTCGGTGGCGCCCTGGTTCCAGCGCATCCGCACGAACGACGCGCCGGTGCCGTCGTCCAGGTACTCGTAGCCCTGCGTGGTCCCCTGCGACCACTTCTTGAGGTCGCCGTTCGGGTGGTGGATGCCGGTGCCGACCGCGAACGCCGGCACGGTCTCGGCGCGCCAGCCCGAGAAGTGGACGCCGGATGGCGGCGGCTCGTTGAGCCGCACCAGCGCCCAGTCCCAGTCGTCGCTGCGGGCGAGCAGCATCGCGCCGCCGGCGAGCAGCACGTACGAGGGCACCTGCGTGACGCCGCAGGCCCCGGCGTCGAAGAACCAGTAGGTGTTGAGCGTCTGTGCGGCCACCGCCGAGTCGATGCAGTGCGCCGCGGTGTAGAAGTGCGGCGTGTTGGTCGACAGCGAGTCGGAGAGCAGCGTGCCGGTGCACGAGTAGCTGCCGCCATCCGCGGCGGTGAACACCATCTTGGCGACGGCGCTCGCCGCGTCGCGCAGCGCCTGCGACGAGGGCGTCACGCAGGCGACGTCGATCTCGCAGAACTGCGAGGTGCCGATGTCGGCGGCGTCCTTGGGCGAAATGGCGCGCAGGCCCTCGCCGGCGACGACGAGGTGCGACACACGCAGCAGCCGGAACTGCAGGGCAGCGGCGGCAACGTCGGCGGGGCGAAAGATCTCCATCGTCGCCGTGTCGTCTTCGAGCACCGGCGACCAGAACGCGCCGTGGCGCTGCGTGGCTTCGGCGAGCGCGTTCCCCGGATAGGGCCCGAACACCTTCGCCGTCGCCGGCGACGCGCTGAAGCGCACGGTCACGTCGGGATCGGTCTCGCCGGTCGACAGCGCCAGCCGCAGCGCGGCGGCGCCGCTCGAGGTCACCTCGACCCGGGCCGCGAACCCGCCATCGGGCAGCGCGACCCAGGGCAGCGTCGCCCCGTCGAGCACGCCCTGTCCCGCGGGCACGCCGCGCCCGAAGCCGATGGCCAGCGGCGCTCCCCGGCCGGACCGCGCGGACGGCTTGGCGCCCCGTGCCGGCCGCGCGGCGTTGGCCGCCTTGAGCGCGCTGCGCTCGGCGACAGTCGCGCCCGGCAGCGCGATCGCGCGCCGCGGGGCATCGGCCGACAGCAGCCGTTCGACCGGCGCCGCTCTGGGCACGATCGTCGGTGCGGCGTAACGGGCCGGCGGAACCGCGACGACGCTGGCGGCATCGACCGCGGCGCCGGCGTAGGGCGCGACCAGCGAGAGGCCGAGGACCGCGAATCCAACGAATGCTTGACGGCGCATGCAGCGCTCCCCTTGGTTTATGGCGAGACGCCGGCACCCTCCCGCGGTGCCGGACAACCCTTGGGATCAACGCGCGGCGCGAAGGTTCCGCCGACCGCGCAATCGGTCAGTCCGAAGATCCCGGACTGTCGCCGGATGGCGACGGTTCCGCCGGGCTCGCGACACAGCGCGCGAGCGCGTCGCGCCACGGCGGCAGGCCGAAGCCGAACGTCCGCTCGAAGCGCCGCGTGTCGAGCACGCCATAGCGGGGCCGACGCGCCGGCGTCGGGTAGTCGGCGGTTGCAATGGGCAGCACCCGCGTGGGCCCGCCTTCGCCGAGGATCGCGCGCGCGAAGTCGAACCACGTCGTGCTGCCGGTCGACGAAAGGTGGTAGAGCCCCTTGCGCGCCGCCAGCGCCGGCAGGCCGTCGGCGACGATGCGCGCGGTGGCCCGTGCGAGCTCGCGGCACCAGTTCGGCGTTCCGGTCTGGTCGGCGACGATGCGCAACTCGTCGCGCTGCGCCGCGAGACGGCGCATGGTGAGCAGGAAGTTCGCCCCGCGCAGACCGTACACCCAGCTGGTGCGCAGGACGAGCGCATCGGCGCCCGAGCCGAGGACGGCCCGCTCGCCGGCGAGCTTGGTCGCGCCGTAGACGTTGAGCGGCGCCGTCGGCGAGTCCTCGGCGTACGGCCGGTCGGCGGCACCGTCGAAAACGTAGTCGGTCGAGTAGTGGATCAGCGCCGCCCCGCTCTTCCGCGCCTCGTCGGCCAGCACCTCGGGGGCCCGCGCATTGAGCGCGTGGGCGAGCTCGGCTTCGGTCTCGGCCCGGTCGACGGCAGTGTAGGCGGCCGCGTTGACGATCAGGCGCGGCGCGATCTCGCGCACGCCGCGCCGGATCGCGTCCGGATCGGCGAGATCGATCTCGGGACGATCGACGGCGACGACGTCCCCGCAGGCTGCGAGCCAGTGCGCAAGCTCGAAACCGAGCTGCCCGCCGGCGCCGGTGACGAGGATGCGCGGTCGGCCGGCACCCGCTGCCTTCGCTCCCGCCAGGCTCATGAATAGGTATCCGCGACGGCCAGCGGCAGGCCCGCGGCGTCCTTGGCCGCGAGCAGCGGCGTGTCGTGGAGGCGCCAGTCGATCGCGAGCGCCGGGTCGTTCCACAGCAGCGTGCGCTCGTGCTCGGCAAACCAGTAGTCGGTGGTCTTGTAGAGGAAGTCGGCGGTCTCGGAAAGCACGACGAAGCCGTGGGCGAATCCGGGCGGCACCCAGAGCATCCGCTGGTTGGTCGACGACAGGATCATGCCCACGTGGCGGCCGAACGTCGGCGACGACCGGCGCAGGTCGACGGCGACGTCGTAGACCTCGCCGATCACGCAGCGCACGAGCTTGCCCTGCGCGTGCTCGATCTGGTAGTGGAGGCCGCGCAGCACCCCGCGGCGCGAGCGCGAGTGGTTGTCCTGCACGAACGCGGCGTCGATGCCCGCCGCGACGAGCGTGCGCGCGTTCCAGCTCTCGTAGAAGAATCCCCGGTCGTCGCCGAACACGCGGGGCTCGACCAGCTTGACGTCGGGGATCGCGGTCGGCGTGATCTTCATCGCAGCGACGGCTCGCGCAGCAGCGCGAGCAGGTATTGCCCGTAGGCGTTCTTGGCCATCGCCTGCCCGAGGCGCTCGACGTCGGCCGCGCCGATCCAGCCCATCCGGAACGCGATCTCCTCCGGGCAGGCGATCTTGAGTCCCTGCCGGCGCTCGATGGTCTCGATGTACTGCGACGCCTCGAGCAGCGACTCGTGCGTGCCCGTGTCGAGCCAGGCCATGCCGCGGCGCATCACCTCGCAGCGCAGCGCCCCCAGGGCGAGGTACGCCTTGTTGACATCGGTGATCTCGAGTTCGCCGCGCGCCGAGGGCTTGAGCGTCGCGGCCACGTCGAGCACGCGGTTGTCGTAGAAATAGAGTCCGGTCACCGCGAAGCGCGACTTCGGCTGCCGCGGCTTTTCCTCGAGGGAGAGCACGTTGCCGGCGGCGTCGAGCTCGGCGACGCCGTAGCGCTCGGGGTCGGCGACCGTGTAGGCGAACACCGTCGCGCCGTCGGTCCGCGCGGTCGCGCGCTGCAGCTGCTCGGACAGGTCGTGGCCGTAGAAGATGTTGTCGCCGAGCACCAGCGTCGACGCGTCGCGGCCGACGAAGTCGCGGCCGATGATGAACGCCTGCGCGAGGCCGTCCGGCGAGGGCTGGACGGCGTAGCGGAGGTTGAGCCCCCAGCGGCTGCCGTCGCCGAGAAGCTGCGCGAAGCGCGGCGTGTCCTCGGGCGTCGAGATGAGCAGGATGTCGCGGATCCCGGCCAGCATCAGCGTCGACAGCGGATAGTAGATCATCGGCTTGTCGTAGACGGGAAGGAGCTGCTTGGACACGACCTGCGTGACCGGGTGCAGCCGGGTGCCGGAACCGCCGGCGAGGATGATGCCCTTGCGTGTCATCGCGCGGCCTGGTAGTTGAGCGAAATCCATTTCTGGTACTCCCTGCTGGTCACCGCGTCCAGCCAGCGGGCGTGGTCGAGGTACCACTGCACGGTCCGGCGCATGCCCGACGCGAAGGTCTCGGCGGGCGACCAGCCGAGCTCGCGGCGGATCTTGCGCGCGTCGATCGCGTAGCGCCGGTCGTGGCCGGGCCGATCCTTGACGTAGGTGACGAGCGCCGCGTAATCGCGGCCGGGCACGAGCTCGGCGAGGATCGCGCACAGCGTGTGCACGACGTCGAGGTTCTTCATCTCGGCGTTGCCGCCGACGTTGTAGGTCTCCCCGGGCCGCCCGCCGGCGAGCACCGTGCGGATCGCCGTGCAGTGGTCGCCGACGTAGAGCCAGTCGCGCACGTTCTGGCCGTCGCCGTAGACCGGCAGCGGCTTGCCGGCGAGCGCGTTGACGACCATCAGGGGGATGAGCTTCTCGGGGAACTGCCGCGGCCCGTAGTTGTTCGAGCAGTTGGTCGTCAGCACCGGCAGGCCATAGGTGTGGTGGTACGCGCGCACCAGGTGGTCGGATGCCGCCTTCGACGCCGAATACGGGCTGTTCGGCGCGTAGGCCGTGGTCTCGCTGAAGGCCGGGTCGGCCGGACCCAGCGAACCGTAGACCTCGTCGGTCGACACGTGCAGGAAGCGGAATGCCTCCCGCTCCGCCGGCGGCAGCGCCGACCACCAGCCGCGCGTCGCGTCGAGCAGCGCGAACGTGCCCACGACGTTGGTCTCGATGAACTCGGCCGGGCCGTGGATCGAGCGGTCGACGTGACTCTCCGCGGCGAAGTTGACGATCGCTCGCGGGCGGTGCTGCGCGAGCAGCGACTCGATCAGCGCCCGGTCGCCGATGTCGCCGCGGACGAATTCGTGCCGGCCGTCGCGTTCCAGGCCTTCCAGGTTGCCAAGGTTCCCCGCATAGGTGAGCTTGTCGAGGTTGACCACCGGCTCGCCGCCTGCAGCGAGCCAGTCGTGCACGAAATTGGCGCCGATAAAACCGGCCCCGCCAGTGACAAGGATCATCGGAACTCCAAAGCCGGTTTCAGTGAAGGCTCATGTGCGCAGCACGCTTGTCGCGCCGGCCTCGGTCCGGGGCGCACGAGGCGTGGATTTTAGCACCCGCCTGCGTTGCGCCGCGGTCAGCCGTAGTACCCGCGATACCACGCGACGAAGCGCGCGAGCCCGTCGGCGAGCGGCGTGTGCGGGGCGAAGCCGGTGAGCGCGCGCAGCCGGTCGATCGACGCGTAGGTCGCGCCGACGTCGCCGTCCTGCATCGGCAGGTAGACCTTCTCCGCCGGCCGGCCGAGCAGGCGCTCGAGCGTGGCGATGAACGTCTCGAGCTCGACCGCCTCGTGATTGCCGATGTTGTAGATCGCGTACGGCACCCCGTCCTTCGCCGGCGGCTGCCGCAGCACCCGGACGACGCCCTCGACGATGTCGTCGACGTAGGTGAAGTCGCGCCGCATCCGGCCGTGGTTGAACACCTTGATCGGCTCTCCGGCGAGGATCGCGCGGGTGAAGAGCATCGGCGCCATGTCCGGGCGGCCCCAGGGCCCGTAGACGGTGAAGAAGCGCAGCCCGGTCGTCGGCAACGCATACAGGTGGCTGTAGCAGTGCGCCATCAGCTCGTCGGCCTTCTTGGTCGCGGCGTAGAGGCTGACCGGATGGTCGACGCTCTGGTCCTCGGAGAAGGGCAGCGTGTGATTGGCGCCGTAGACGCTGGAGGAGGACGCGTAGACGAGGTGCGCGATGCGACCGTGCCGGCAGCCCTCGAGCACGTTGCCGAAGGCCGCGACGTTGTTGCGCAGGTAGGCCGCGGGATTCTCCAGCGAGTAGCGCACTCCCGGCTGCGCGGCGAGGTGGACGACGTGGGTGAACCCGCCGTCGCGGAAGCACTGCGCGGCGGGCGCGTCATCGGCGAGGTCGAGGCGGCGAAACTCGAACCCGGCGCGACCGGAAAGCCGCTCGAGCCGCGCTTCCTTCAGCGCGACGTCGTAGTAGGGATCGAAGTTGTCGACCCCCAGCACCGCCGCGCCGTCGTCGAGCAGCCGCGAGGCCACGTGCATACCGATGAAACCCGCCGCCCCCGTCACCAGCACCCGCATGCTCACTCCTTGTCGTTCGCCAGGCGCAGCGCGCGCAGCTTGGCGTACTTCATCATGCTGTTGAAGCAGCCGATCGCGATGTGCACCAGTCCCGCGACGCCGTCGAGAAACCCCAGCCGCAGAAAGTAGAAACGCAGGAAACGCACGACCGGCGACACGACGATCCGTGCCATCGTCGCGCGCTCGCCGCGCGCGTGCATCGCCGTCGCCTGCAGCGTCGTGTAGCGGTTCTGCTTGGCGAGGTACGCGTCGAGCGACTCCGCCGACTCGTGCAGCAGGTCGCCGGCAAGCGTGGCCACCGGGCCGTCGGCGACGACGTGCTCGTGCACCGGATCCTCGGTCCAGCGCGCACGGCGACGATCGAACAGGCGCAGGTTCCAGTCGGGGTAGCCTTCGCCGTGCCGCAGCCAGCGGCCGAGGAAACGGTTGCGGCGCGCCATCCGGTACCCGGCCATGGCCGGCGTGCCGGCGAACGCAGCGCGAATCGCGCGCTCGAGCTCGGGCGTCACGCGCTCGTCGGCGTCGAGACAGAGCACCCAGTCGTGCCGCGCCTGCGCCACGGCGAAGTTCTTCTGCGGCCCGAAGCCCAGCCAGGGCCGGTCGATGACGCGCGCACCGCGGCGACCGGCGATTTCCACGGTATCATCGACGCTGCCCGAGTCGACGACGACCCTGTCGTCGGCAAACGCTGCGGAGGCGAGGCAGGCATCGAGCTGTCGCCCCGCGTCGCGCGTGATCACACAGAGGCTAATGGGGAGCGGAGCGTACATGCGCCCGGACTTCGCGGGGCCCGAGGCTCCGCGCGCGGTTGAACAGCGCGCATTCTACGGGTTTTCGCGCCCCGGGCGGCCGACGAGCCCGCGCCGGACGCGGGCGACGGAGTGCGGTGCGCCAGGGTAGCCCGGTGAGCGCGATCCTCGTCATCCGGCCGTCCTCGCTGGGCGACGTCGTCCACGCGCTGGCCGTCGTCGCCGACGTCCATGCGCACCGGCCCGGACTCGCCGTCGACTGGGTGGCCGAGGAGGCGTTCGCCCCGCTGGTCGCGCTCGACCCCGGCGTGCGCCGCACGATTCCCGTCGCGTTGCGCCGCTGGCGACGATCGCTCCTCGCCGGCGCGACCTGGCGCGAGTTCGCCGCGTTCCGCGCCGCGCTGCGGCATGAGCGATACGTGGCGGTGATCGACCTCCAGGAGCAGCTCAAGGGGTCGGCGATGGCGGCGATGGCGCGGGGACCGAGCCACGGCCCGACCGCCAAGGACGCACGCGAGCCGCTGGCCGCGTGGTGGCACGACCACCGCCATCCGATCGCGCGCCGCCAGCACTTCCAGGACCGCTGCCGGCAGCTCGTCGCCGCGGCGCTCGGCTATGCGGTCGAAGGGCCGCCGCGGTTCGGGCTCGCGCCGCCGCCCCTGCCGCGCGAGCTCGCCTGCGCCGGTCCCTACGCGATGCTCGTCCACGGCACGAGCCGCGACGACAAGCTCTGGCCCGAGGAACACTGGCGCGCGCTGGCGACGAGGCTCGGCCAAGGCGGGATCGAGTCGCTGCTGCCCTGGGGCAGCGACGCAGAGCGCGCGCGCGGCGAACGCATCGCCGCCGGCCTCGCCACTGCGCGGGTGCTGCCGAAGCTCGGCCTGCCGGAGCAGGCGTCGCTGCTCAAGGCCGCACACGTCGTCGTCGGCGTCGACACCGGGCTCGTCCACCTCGCCGCAGCGCTGCAGACGCCGACGCTCGCGCTGTTCACCGCGACCGACCCCGCGCAGGCCGGCGTCGAGCGGGCGGGGATTCGTGCGCGGGATCT
>DATIUK010000012.1:0-5441 GCA_035466885.1 Casimicrobiaceae bacterium | reverse complement strand
GGGTATCGGCGGGTCAGCGGCGATGCCGGGCGACCAGCGCGTCGGCGAACGCCTGCAGCGCGGCCTCGCGCTCGCGCTGCGCCGGCAGCCCGACCAGGGCGTTGAATTCGCCGAACTCGAGCATCCGCGGCAGCAGCGATGCGGTGGTGCCGGTTTCACGCAGCACGGCAAAGAGCTCGCGCAGCGCGTGCGCGACCGCATAGGTGGCGGCCACCGGGAACACGACGGCGGCGTAGCCGATCGCCTGCAGCTCGGCCGCCGGCAGCAAGGGCGACATCCCGGTCTCGACGTTGTTGGCGAGGCAGGGGCCCGGCACCTCGGCGCAGATGCGCCGCATCGCGGCCACGTCGGCGGGCGCCTCGACGAAGATCAGGTCGGCACCGGCCTCGCGCGCGAGCTGCGCGCGCTCGATCGCGTCGTCGAGGCCGTGGACGGCGATCGCGTCGGTGCGCGCCATGATGACCAGGTCGGGGTCCTCGCGCGCGTCGAGCGCGGCCCTGATCTTCGCCAGCCAGTCGGCGGCGGCGATCACGTCCTTGCCGGCCATGTGCCCGCAGCGCTTGGGGAACACCTGGTCCTCGATGAACAGGCCCGCGACCCCGGCCTTCTCGTACAGCCGGACCGCGCGCGCGACGTTGGTGACGTTGCCGAAGCCGGTGTCGGCGTCAGCGAGCAGCGGCAGGGTCGTCGCGTCGCAGAAGCGCGAGTACATCTCGGCGAGCTCGGTCAGCGACAGCTGCGACGAGTCGGGCCGGCCCAGCAGCGTCGCGGTGGCGCCGTAGCCGCCGGCGGTGAGCGCCGCGAATCCTGCGGCTTCGGCCAGCCGGCAGCCGAGCGCGTCGTGGACGCCGGGCAGCACCACGATGTCGGGGGCGGCGATCAGCTCCTTGAGACGCGTGGTCTTGCGCAACGGATGGTCCTCCCGATCGGGGGTGCTGGCGGAAGGCCTGCGGCCGGCAGCGAAGGGGCGCATTCTCCCACAACGGCAACGCTGCCGGAAATGCGCGGTTTCGCCGGCGCAGGCGCTGCTAGAATCCCCGAGCGCCGGCAATCGCCGCTTCCGTCGGCGCGCCCGCCCTGTGCGCACGCCCAGCCGATGACCGAATCCGCCGCCTTGCTGCCTGCCGTCGAACTCGAAACCGGGCCTGTCCCCGACGCGGCGGTGATCTGGCTGCACGGACTCGGCGCCGACGGCAACGATTTCGTTCCCATCGTCGAGGAGCTGCCGTTGCCGCCGGGGCTCGCGCTGCGCTTCGTGTTCCCGCACGCGCCGGTGCGCGCGGTGACCATCAACAATGGCATTCGGATGCGCGCGTGGTACGACATCCTGGCCGCCGATTTCACCGCGCGCGCCGACCTCGCGGGCGTGCGTGAGTCGCAGCGGCAGGTCGAGGCGCTCATCCGGCGCGAGCAGGACCGGGGCATCGCGCCGGGACGCATCGTCGTCGCCGGGTTTTCGCAGGGCGGGGCGATCGCGCTCCACGCCGGCCTGCGCCACGCCGGGCGGCTGGCGGCGGTGATCGCGCTGTCGACCTACCTCGTCGATCCGGATTCGTTGCCGGCCGAAGCCAGCGCCGCCAATCGCGACCTGCCGGTGTTCATGGCGCACGGCACCCAGGATCCGGTGGTGCGCTTCGCGTGGGGCGATGCGTCGCGGCGGTCGCTCGCGGCGATGGGCTACGCCGTCGAGTGGCACAGCTACCCGATGCCGCACGCCGTCGTCTGGGAGGAGATCGCGGCGATCGGGGCGTTCCTCGGCCGGGTGCTCGCGCGGGGCTGACCGCGGCGCGCAGAGTCAGCGGAGTGCCGCGCCGCCTTCCGGATCGGCTGCACTCGCCCTGGGCGCGACGCCGCGCCGGGCGAGCGCCTCGCGCAGCAGGTACTCGATCTCGGCGTTGACGCTGCGCAGGTCGCTCTGGGCGAGCCGCTCGAGCTCGACCCACACCTTCGGGTCGAGCCGGAGCAGGAACGCCTTCTTCTCGGCCATGCCGGCGCCGCGGTCAGTTGTACAGCGTGCCGGTGTTGATGACGGGCTGGACCTCGGACTCGGCGCACAGCACGGTCAGGAGGTTGCTGACCATCGCCGCCTTGCGCTCGTCGTCGAGGACGACGACCTTCTTCTCGGACAGCTCGTTCAGCGCCATCTCGACCATCGACACCGCGCCGGTGACGATCTTCTGCCGCGCCGAGATGATCGCCTCGGCCTGCTGCCGGCGCAGCATCACCTGCGCGATCTCGGGGGCGTAGGCGAGGTGGGTGAGCCGCGCCTCCTCGACCACGACGCCGGCCTTGTCGAAGCGGGCCTCGAGCTCACGGACGAGCGCCTTGGCGACGACGTCGGCGCTGGCGAGCAGCGTCGGCTCGCGGGTCGCCACCGGGTGGCTGTCGTCCTCGTCGTAGGCGAACGACGACGCGAGATGGCGGACGGCGGCCTCGGCCTGCAGGCGCACGTACATCTCGTAGTCGTCGACGTCGAAGAACGCCTTGGCCGTGTCCTCGACGCGCCAGACGACGACGGCGGCGATCTCGATCGGGTTGCCGCGCTTGTCGTTGACCTTGAGGCGATCGCCGTTGAGGTTGCGGGCGCGCAGCGAGATCTTTCTGCGGGTGTAGAACGGGTTGGTCGAGCGCAGGCCGGCGACGCGCGAGGTGCCCCGGTAGGCGCCGAAGAGCTGCAGGATCGCGCCCTCGTTGGGCTGCAGCGTGTAGAGGCCCGCGAGCAGCAGGCCGGCGGCGATGAAGAGCAGGATCGCCCCGACGATCGCGGCCACGTCGGGCCGGCCGCCGCGGGCCATGCCGACGATCAGCCAGGCCGCGCCGGCGACCAGCGCGAGCGCGAGCGCCAGGGTCAGGAAACCGTTGAACGTGCCGATGGTGCGTTCCGCGTGGACGTCACCCTGCCGAATCGCGCTGCTCGTCATCATGGGCCTCCGTTGTCGACTCCCGGCCGCGCGACGCATCCGGCGTCGCTGCACAGGGCATATCGGAATGATATCACCGAAATATCGTCTGCCGTCAACGGGGCGATCGCTGCCTCGGTGTCTGGGATCACGATGGGGCGCGCTTCGTTCTCTGCCTGCAGCGGCAGCGCCGGTAACCGCTGTTGCAATACATTCAATGTAAACAGAGTATTGCGTCGTATTAATAATGTCCTGCATTAAATAGAAACGCGGACGCCGAAGCGCCCGCGCAGGATCGACAGCGGCCGACTCGACTCGCCGGCCGACGCGTCGCCGTCAGCCCAGCGGCACCGGGACGAAGATCCGGTTCTCGTCGCGCTGGATCAGCAGCGACACGGCCTTGCCGGCGCCCGCGACGAGTTCCTTCAACTGCGCCGGGTCCTTGACCGCGGTCCGGTTGACCGAGACGATGACGTCGCCGGGACGCACGCCTGCCTTCGCGGCGGGTCCCGCCACGTCCTCGACCACCACACCGCCGGCGAGCTTGGATTCGCGCTGCTCCTCCGGTGTCAGCGGCCGGACCACGACGCCGAGCTTGCCCTGCGAGGCGTCCGGCTTGCCGGCCGACGCGGTCTTCACGTTTTCGCGTTCGCCGACGGTCGCGGTAAGCGCCTTGGCCTTGCCGTCGCGCCAGACCTCGAGCGCCACGGTGGCGCCCGGCTTGAGGGCGGCGACCTTGGGCGGCAGGTCGGAAGACCGCGCGAGCGTCTCACCGTTGAACTTGAGGATCACGTCCCCCGGTTCGAGGCCGGCCGCGGCGCCCGGACCGCTCTTCTGCACCGACGAGACCAGCGCACCGGCGGGCGCGGGCAGTCCGAAGTTCTCGGCCAGCGACTGGTTGACCTCCTGCACGGTCACGCCCAGGCGCCCGTGGCTCACCTTGCCGTTGGTGACGATCTGCTCCTTGACGTTCAGTGCGACGTCGATGGGGATCGCGAAGGCGAGGCCCTGGAAGCCGCCCGAGCGGCTGAAGATCTGGGAGTTGATCCCGATCACCTCGCCGGCGAGGTTGAACAGCGGGCCGCCCGAGTTGCCCGGATTCACCGCGGCGTCGGTCTGGATGAACGGCACCACGCTGTCGCCGGGCAGCGCGCGCGACTTGGCGCTGACGATGCCCGAGGTCACCGTGTGCTCGAGTCCGTAGGGCGCGCCGATGGCGACGACCCACTCGCCGACGCGGGTGGTCGCCGGGTTGCCGGTCCTGACCGTCGGCAGGTTGGTCGCGTCGATCTTGAGAACTGCGACGTCGGTCGCCTTGTCGCTGCCCAGCACCTTGGCCTTGAACTCCCGGTTGTCGGCGAGCTTGACGGTGACCACATCCGCGCCGTCGACGACGTGGGCGTTGGTGAGGAGAATGCCGTCGGCGCTGAGGATGAAGCCCGAGCCCGTGCCGCTGGCCCCTTCCGGGCCCTCGGACGGAGCGTCGGGCTGCGGGAAGCCGCGGAAGAACGGTGCGAGCTCGGGCGGCATGCCGCGAGGCGCGCGCTCGCCGCGACCGGCGGTGCGCGTCGCGCCCTTGGTCACGCTCACCTCGACGACGGCGGCGCCGTGCTTCGCGACCAGGTCGGCGAAATCGGGGAGGGTCAGCGCCGTTCGCGCGCTGGCGGTGACAGCGGCGGCGGCCGCGGCCGGCGACGGGGCGGCGTTGGCCACCGGCGTTGCGCCGTCGCGGTTGCCGGCAATCGCGCCGAGGCCGAACGCGCCGGCGATCGCCAGCGCGACGAGACTGCGTTTGAGGACGATGGTGTGCATGCGCTCTCCTTGGTTGCGTCCGGGCCGGCCGACGGCCGTCCCACGCAGCCAATGTAGGGCGCAACACTTAAGGCAGAATTAAGGCTCCCGGGCTGGGGCGGCGAAGGTCACCGTGACGGCGAGGCCGCGCCCGCCGGGCCCGGCGGCGAGTGCGACCCGCGCGCCATGGGCATCGGCGATCCGGCGCACGATCGCGAGGCCGAGGCCGCTGCCGGGTGCGCTGGCCTCCCGGCCGCGGGCAAAGCGCTCGAACACGTGCTCGCGCTCGGCGGCGGGAATGCCGGGACCGGTGTCGCGGACGGCGAGCACCGGCCGGCCGTCGCGCGTCTCGACGACGACGTCGACCTCTCCACCCGCGGGCGTGTAGCGGACCGCATTGTCGACGAGATTGGACAGCAGCGTGGTCAGTGCCGCAGCGTCGCCGCTGACGGCCACCGGATGGTCAAGGGTGGCGACGAGGCCGAGGTCGACGTCGCGCGCCGCCGCGACGGCCGCCTGCTCGGCGACGACGCCGCGCGCGATGACCGCCAGGTCGACCGTCTTCGCCGGCGCCGCGGGTGCATCGTCGGCGCGGGCCAGCGCGAGCAGCTGTTCGGCGAGCCGCGTGGCGCGCGCCAGCCCACCCTTCATCGCAGCCAGCGCGGCGCCGCGCTCGGCCTCGCCGGTCGCGCGCGCGGCGAGCTGCGCCTGCAGGTGCACGGCGGTGAGCGGCGTGCGCAGCTCGTGCGC
>DATIUK010000011.1:0-2960 GCA_035466885.1 Casimicrobiaceae bacterium | reverse complement strand
TCGCGATCCCGCTGATGACGCACAAGCCCGGAGCGCCGTTCGCCGACGCCCGGGCGCCCGGACGGGCGCGGATCGTCGCCTTCGCGCTCGGCCTCTTGTGCCTCGCGTGGATCCCCTACCGGATCGTGCAGGACGAGTTCGGCGCCGCACAGCCGATCGCGGGGACGCTGTTCACGCTCGTCTTCATCGGCTCGGCGCTGTTCCTGCTGGCCGGACGCGCCGTCGTCGGCACGTCGGCACCGGGCCTCACCCGGGCCGGGGGCTGGCTCGCCCCGCTGCTGCTCGCGATGTACCTGCGCTACCACGTGGACCGCATCGCCGGCTGGTTCTCGCCCATGGTGGGGACCGAGATGTTCATCAAGGGTGCCGAGGCGCTGCTGCGCGGCATTCCGCTGGCCGCCGGTGTCGTCCTGCTGTTGCTTGCGTGGCGGCCATGGGACGAGCTGCGCCGGCCGAATGCTGCCGGAGCATGATCGGCGCACCTCAACGCCTGGAGCCTGCAAAGACATGGAACCTATCGTACTGTCCGGCATCGTCCTCGTCTGCGTGTTCGGCGGCGCGCTGGTCGGCGTCGTTCTCAGGCACCGCCTCCCCAACCACCATCTGTCCGATGCCTCCAAGGACACCGTGAAGCTCGCCACCGGCGTCATTGCCACGATGGCCGCGCTGGTCCTCGGCCTGCTCGTGTCGTCGGCCAAGGGTTCGTTCGACAAGATGAGCGACGAGCTCACGCAGGCTGCCGTCAAGGTCATCCAGCTCGACCACGCGCTGCGGAGCTACGGACCGGAGACGCAGCCGATCCGCCGCGCGCTCCACCAGCACTACCTGGCGGCGGCCGACGCGCTGGCTACCGGCGACCGCGCGCGGCTCGACCAGCGCCAGGCTGCCGCGACGACCGCCTCGATCGGCGGCATGCAGGACGCGATCCGGGCCCTGGCGCCACGGGACGACGCGCAACGCGAGCTGCGCGCGCAGGCGCTCGCGCTGGCCGAGGAGAGCTCCGCCAACCGCTGGTTGCTCGTGCTGCAGCGCCACACCTCGGTCTCGATGCCGATGGTCGTCGTCGTCGTGGCCTGGCTGGCGCTGATCTTCGTCGGCTTCGGCCTCTTCGCGCCGACCAACGGTACCGTCTTCACCGCGCTGCTGCTGTGCGCGACGTCCGTGGCCGGCGCGATGTTCCTGATCCTGGAAATGGACGAACCGTTCGGCGGGATCGTCCGGCTGTCCGACGTGCCGATGCGCCGGGCGCTCGAGATCCTGGGCGGCGGCTGACGTCGTCGCGCACCGGGCGGCGCCGCGGGGTCGCGGCCCGGTCGTGCATCGCAGCGCGCGGCGACGCGCGGGTTCCGACCGCCGCATTACAATGTCGGTCCGGTGCCCCAGGCGTGCGCCACCGCCCGCCGTCGATCCCTCCCCGATTGCCTTGACCCTGCCGCAACTGATCCTGGGATTCGCCCGTCGCCACTGGCGCGCCTATGCGGCGGCCGGGTCGATGCTCGTGCTCATCGCGGTGCTGACGGTCTGGATCCCCCGCCGCGTCGGCCACATCGTCGATGCGTTCGTCGCCGGAACGCTGGTCGGGGCTGCGCTGTGGCAGGAGCTCGCGATCCTGGTGGCGATGGGCATCGCGATCTACCTCCTTCGCGTCGGCTGGCGGCTGCAGCTCTTCGCCGCGGCGTTCAAGCTCGGTGTCGAGCTGCGGGTCCGCCTCTACGAGCGGCTCTCGCTTCAGGGCCCTCCCTACTTCCACCGCCAGCGCACCGGGGACCTGATGGCGCTCGCGACCAACGACGTCGACGCCGTCGAAATGGTTGCCGGCGAAGCGTTCCTGGCCGGGTTCGACGGCAGCCTGACGCTGGTGCTGGTCGTCGCGATGATGACCCTCGGCGTCGACTGGCGTCTCGGGCTGGTGGCGCTCCTCCCCTTCCCGCTGATGGCGGTCGCGTTCTACTTCATCTCGCGCAACATCCACCGCGCGTCGCGACTGGCTCTCGAGCGCTTCTCAAGCATGAACGAGCACGTCCAGGAGACCGTCGCGGCGGTGCGGACGCTGCGCGCGCTCGGGCAGGAGCAGCGCGCGGCGCGCGAGTTCGACCGCCGCGCCCAGGCGGCGGGCGACGCCGGGTTCGACGCGCAGAAGTGGGAGGCCGCGTTCGAGCCCGCAGTCGGCCTCACGCTGACGCTCGCGGCGGCGCTGACGCTCGCCGTCGGCGGCGCGCTGGTCTGGCGCGACGAGATCACCATCGGACAGCTCACGTCGCTCACGATGTACCTCGGGCAGCTGATCTGGCCGATGTTCGCCGCGGGCTGGGTGCTGGCGCTGATCGAGCGCGGCCGCGCCGCCTGGGAACGCCTCGACCCGGTGCTGCGCGCGCCGCTTTCCGTCGACGACCACGGGACGCTCGCCGATGCGCCGGGCGGTGCGCTCGCCTTCGATGCCGTGACCTTCGCCTATCCCCCGGTCGGCGATGCAGCCGCGGCCACCCCGCCGCCGATCGCCGTCGCCGACGTCTCGTTCACGCTGCCGCCCGGTGCCACGCTCGGCGTCGTCGGACCCACCGGTGCCGGAAAGACGACGCTGCTCGCGCTGCTGCTGCGCCACTATGCGCCGCAGCAGGGCGCGATCATCTGGGGGCGCGCGGCGCTCGCCGACTACACGCTCGACGCGCTGCGCGGCGCGCTCGCCTGGGTGCCGCAGGAGGCCTTCCTCTTCTCCGGAACGATTGCCGAGAACATCGCGCTGGCGACCCCCGGAGCGACCGCCGCCGAGATCGAGCAGGCGGCGCGTATCGCCGACCTCGCCGACGACATCCGGCGCCTTCCGCAGGGCTATGCGACGCTGGTTGGCGAGCGCGGGATCACGCTCTCCGGTGGCCAGCGCCAGCGGATGGCAATCGCTCGCGCACTCCTCACCCGCGCACCGCTGCTGCTGCTCGACGACGCGCTGTCCGCCGTCGACA
>DATIUK010000010.1:0-5809 GCA_035466885.1 Casimicrobiaceae bacterium | reverse complement strand
GGCCGCCGACGCGCGATCGAGAATCGGCCAGACCACCACATCCCCGCGGTCGAATCCCCACGCCTGCAGCCGGGCGCCGACGTCGGCGATGCGCCGCGCGAGCTCGCCGAAGCGAAGCGGCGGGCGGGCGGGCGCGACGAGCGCCGGCGCCTCGGGCGCGCTTTGCCCCAGCGCGAGCAGCCGCGCGATCGGGTCGTCTTCCGTCGGGACGCTCACCGCGGGCGACGTGCTGGCATTGACCACGAACGCCGGGTGTCAGATGACCTTCGAGTACTGCGCCTTCGCCTGCGCCTCGCGCAGGTAGCGGTCGAACTGCATCGCCACGGTCCGCACCAGCAGGCGCCCGCGCGGCGTCACGCGCACCGCGCGCTCATCGAGCTCGACCAGCCCGTCGGCGGCCAGCGGCGCTAGCGCCGCGAGATCCGGGGCGAAGTAATCGGCGAACGGGATCCCGTACTCGGCGCCGACGGCGGCGAAGTCCAGCTCGAAGTTGCACATCAGCTTCTGGATCACGTTACGGCGCAGGAGATCGTCGGCATTCAGCTCGACGCCGCGCATCACGGGCAGCTCGTTGGCGTCGAGCCGGTCGTAGTACTCGTCGAGCGTCTTGACGTTGGCGATGTAGGATGCACCGACCTTGCCGATCGCCGAGATGCCGAACGCCAGCATGTCGCAGTCGGGCTTGGTCGAGTAGCCCTGGAAGTTCCGATGCAGCTTTCGCTGCGCCTGCGCCACGGCGAGCTCGTCGGTCGGCTTGGCGAAGTGGTCCATGCCGATGTAGACGTAGCCGGCGGCGCCGAGCTTCTCGATCGCCAGCGCGAGGATCGCGAGCTTGGTCTCCGGTGCCGGCATGGCGTCGATGTCGATGCGGCGCTGCGGCTTGAACAGATGCGGCACGTGCGCGTAGCTGTAGAGCGCGATGCGGTCGGGCGCCACCGCGATCACCTTGTCGAGCGTCGCCGAGAATCCGGCCACCGTCTGTCGCGGCAGCCCGTAGATGAGGTCGGCATTCACCGAGACGAAACCGTTGGCGCGCGCCGCGTCGATCACCGTCATCGTCTCGGCCTCGGTCTGGATGCGGTTGACCGCCTCCTGCACCGCGGGGTCGAAGTCCTGGATGCCGACCGAGATGCGGTTGAAGCCGAGCTCGGCCAGGAAGGCGACGGTGTCGGCGCCGACCTTGCGCGGATCGACCTCGATCGAGACCTCCGCCTGCGGCGAGAACGCGAAGCCACCGCGCAGCATTCCCCTGAGGGCGGTCATTTCGTCGCGGGCGAGGAACGTCGGTGTGCCGCCACCCCAGTGCAGCTGCTCGACCTTCGGCGCGCCTTCGATCAGTCCGCCGACGATGTCGATCTCGCGGCCGACATAGCGGATGTACTTGGCCGAGCGTCCGTGGTCCTTGGTGATGACCTTGTTGCAGGCGCAGTAGTAGCAGATGGTGTTGCAGAACGGAATGTGCACGTACAGCGACAGCGGCTGCTGCGGGCGATCGTGGTTGCGCGTTGCCAGCGCCTGCACGTACTGCTCGGCGCCAACTCCGGCGTGAAAGCGGTCGGCGGTGGGATACGAGGTGTAGCGAGGACCGAACCCGTCGTATTTCTTCACCAGGGCGGTGTCGAGGACGAGGTCGGCAGCGGCGGCGTTGGCCATGGCGGCTCCCGATAAGCGGACGTACTCCCGCGAATGCGGCGAATTGTCACCCCTGCCGTTACAGCAGACCTTGACCCGGGTCAACTTCCAGGGCGGGCGGGCCAGAAACCGTGATGCCGCAATGGTCTTGTCCGGTCTTCGGGCGGCGATGCTACACCGTCAGGCAGTCGCGGACGCCGTCCTTCTCCATGTCCTCACCGCGCCCGGCCTTGATCACCTCGCCGCGCGACAGCACGACGTAGCGGTTGGCGAGCGAGCGGGCGAAGTCGTAGTACTGCTCGACCAGCAGGATCGCCATCTCGCCCTCGTCGGCGAGGCGCCGGATCGCGCGCTCGATGTCCTTGATGATCGACGGCTGGATCCCCTCGGTCGGCTCGTCCAGCACCAGGAGCTTCGGGCCCATCGCCAGCGCCCGGCCGATCGCCAGCTGCTGCTGCTGCCCGCCGGAGAGATCGCCGCCGCGGCGCTGCAGCATGTCGGAGAGCACCGGGAACATTTCGAAGATCCGCGCCGGGATCGGCGTTCCGCGCGGGCAGGTCGCGAGGCCGAGGCGCAGGTTCTCCTCGACGGTGAGCCGGGGGAAGATCTCGCGCCCCTGCGGCACGTAGCCCAGGCCCAGCCGCGCGCGCTCGTGCGGCGCGAGCCTCGTGACGTCGCGCCCGTCGAAGCTGATCGAGCCGCTCTTCACCGGCAGCAAGCCGGCCAGGCACTTCAGCAGCGTCGTCTTGCCGACGCCGTTGCGCCCGAGCACGCAGGTCACCGCGCCCGAAGGCGCCTCGAACGCGACGTCGCGCAGCGTGTGGCTGCCGCCGTAGTACTGGTTGAGCGCGGAGACTTCGAGCATCTTGGTCGTTGCCGGGGGCCGGTGGCGGGCGCGGTCAGCGCCCGAGGTAGACTTCGATCACGCGGGGATCGGCCTGCACGACGTCCATCGGCCCCTCGGCCAGGACGCTGCCCTCGTGTAGCACCGTGACCTTGCGCGCGATGCGGCCGATGAACTCCATGTCGTGCTCGACCACGACGACCGAGTGCCGGCCGGCGAGCGTGAGGCAGAGCTCCGCCGTGCGCATCGACTCCTCGTCGGTCATCCCGGCGACCGGCTCGTCGAGCAGGATGAGCCGCGGCTCCTGCATCAGCAGCATGCCGATCTCCAGCCACTGCTTCTGGCCGTGCGACAGCAGGCCGGCGGCGCGCTGCGCTTCGCCCGGCAGGTGGATGAGGGCCAGCGTCTCGGCGATGCGGTCCAGGTCGGCGGAGCCGAGCCGTGCGCGCAGCGTGCCGCGAACGCGCTTGTCGGCCTTCATCGCCAGCTCGAGGTTCTCGAACACGGTGAGCTCTTCGAACACCGTCGGCTTCTGGAACTTGCGGCCGATGCCCGCGTGCGCGATCTGGGGCTCGGTCAGCTTGGTGAGGTCGATCGTCTGGCCGAAGAACGCCGTGCCTGCGTCCGGCCGCGTCTTGCCGGTGATCACGTCCATCATCGTCGTCTTGCCGGCACCGTTGGGCCCGATGATGCAGCGCAGCTCGCCGTCCTCGACGGTGAGCGAAAGGTTGTTGAGCGCCCGGAAGCCGTCGAAGCTCACGCTGATCCCGTCGAGGTAGAGGATCGGCCCGTGCGAGGCGTCGACGCCGGCGCCCGCGATGCGCATGCCGAGCTGGGCGAGGCCCGGCGCTCCGGCGTCGGTCGTGTGGGCGGCCGTGTTCACCGGGTGCCTTCGCGCTGCGCGCTCCGGTGTTCGCCCGCGGGGCGGCCCGTCGGGCCTACTGGACTACCTTCGCGCTGCGCGCTCCGGTGTTCGCCCTTGGGGCGGCCCGGCGGGCTTACTGGACTACCTTTGCGCTGCGCGCTCCGGTGTTCGCCCGCGGGGCGGCCCGTCGGGCTCATTGCCGCCTCCCCTGCAGCAGGCCGACGACGCCGCGCGGCAGGTAGAGCGTGACCAGGATGAACAGCAGGCCGAGGAAGAACAGCCAGAACTCCGGAAATGCCTGCGTGAACCAGCTCTTGGCGCCGTTGACGATGAACGCGCCGACGATCGCGCCCACGAGCGAGCCGCGGCCGCCGACGGCGACCCAGATCGCGATCTCGATCGAGTTGGCCGGCGACATCTCGCCCGGGTTGATGATGCCGACCTGCGGCACGTACAGCGCCCCGGCGATGCCGCAGAGCACCGCCGAGAGCGTCCAGATCGCGAGCTTGTAGTAGAGCGGGTTGTAGCCGCAGAACATCACCCGGCTCTCCGCGTCGCGGATCGCGGTCAGCACCCGGCCGAACTTGGAGGCGACGATGAAGCGCCCCAGCAGGTAGGCACCGAGCAACGCGGCCCCGGTGAGGGCGAACAGCGCGACGCGGGTCTCCGGTGCGGTGATCGGGAAACCGAGGATGCGCTTGAAGTCGGTGAAGCCGTTGTTGCCGCCGAAGCCCGTGTCGTTGCGGAAGAAGAGCAGCATGAACGCGTAGGTGAGCGCCTGGGTGATGATCGAAAAGTAGACGCCCTTGATCCGCGAACGGAAGGCGAAGAACCCGAACACCAGCGCCAGCAGCCCCGGCACCAGGACGACGAGAAGCGCCGCGTAGGCGAAGTGGTCGGTGAAGCTCCAGTACCAGGGATAGCTCTTCCAGTCGAGGAAGACCATGAAGTCGGGCAGGTCGCTCTTGTAGACGCCCTCGCGTCCGATCGAGCGCATCAGGTACATCCCCATCGCGTAGCCGCCGAGCGCGAAGAAGAGGCCGTGGCCCAGGGAGAGAATCCCGGCGTAGCCCCAGATCAGGTCCATCGCCAGGGCGACGATCGCGTAGCACATGATCTTGCCGACGAGCGTCACCAGGAAGTCCGACACGTGCAGCGGATGCCCGACCGGCACGGCCAGGTTCGCGAGCGGCAGCAGCACCAGCAGCACGACGGCGGCGGCGCCGAACAGCGCCCAGCCGCGGGGGGTCATGAGCCGCGGTGCCGGCGCCATCCCGATCGCCGCGGCCGCCGGCGAAGCGGCGCCTGCAAGCGGGTGCTTCAACGCGTCCTCAGCCATCGGCCATGCGTCCCTTGAGCGCGAACAGCCCCTGCGGCCGCTTCTGGATGAAGACGATGATGAACACCAGCACGGCGATCTTGGCCAGCACCGCGCCGGACCAGGCCTCGAGGAACTTGTTCGCGATGCCGAGTCCCAGTCCCGCGTAGACGGTACCGGCCAGCTGCCCGACGCCGCCCAGCACGACGACCATGAACGAGTCGACGATGTAGCTCTGCCCGAGATCGGGCCCGACGTTGCCGATCTGCGACAGGGCGCAGCCAGCGAGCCCGGCGATGCCCGAGCCCAGCCCGAACGCCAGCATGTCGATGCGGCCGGTCGGCACTCCCAGCGCACTCGCCATCGATCGGTTCTGCGTGACGCCACGGACGAAGAGCCCGAGCCGGGTTCGCGTCAGCAGCAGCCACACGCCGGTCAGCACCACCGCGGCGAAGCCGATGATCACGATGCGGCTGTACGGCAGGACCGCATTCGCGAACACGGCAATGCCGCCGGACATCCACGCCGGGTTCTCGACCTGCACGTTCTGCGCGCCGAAGAGCGTCCGCATCGCCTGGATCAGGATCAGGCTGATCCCCCAGGTCGCGAGCAGCGTCTCCAGCGGTCGGCCGTACAGGAAGCGGATCACCGTGCGCTCCATCGCCATGCCGACGACGGCCGCCGCCAGGAACGAAACCGGCAGCGCCGCGACGAGGTAGGCGTCGAACGCGCCCGGCAGGTGGGTGCGGAACGCGTTCTGCACCACGTAGGTCGCGTAGGCGCCGATCATGATCAGCTCCCCGTGCGCCATGTTGATGACGCCCATCAGGCCGTAGGTGATCGCGAGACCGAGGGCGGCGAGCAGCAGGATGCTGCCGAGGGAGAGCCCGCTGAAGACCCGTCCCGCCATCTCCCCGGTCGTGAGCCGCCCTTGGACCGCGCGCAGCGCGATCTCGGCTTCCGCGCGCACGTCGGCATCGGGCTCCGCATAGGCGTCGCCCTTCCTTTCGAGCAGGCCCAGCAGCAGCGTCTTGGTGCTCGCGCTGTTGCTGCCGCCCAGCGTCCGGATCGCGGCGACGCGCTTTGCCTTGTCGCTGCTTCCGAGCTCGACGGTGGCCTGCGCGAACACGAGCAGGCCCCTGATCTCGGC
>DATIUK010000009.1:0-3653 GCA_035466885.1 Casimicrobiaceae bacterium | reverse complement strand
GGCGGCTCGATCTCCGGGCAGTGCAGCGTGTAGACGAGCGCCGCGGTCGTGCCGGCAGCGAACCCGGCGGCGGCGCCGGCAAGGCGCAGGCGCGTGGGTGCCAGACCCCGCAGCCACCACACCATCGCGGCAAAGACGGGTATCGACAGCAGCGCGATGTTGGTGCTGCACACCGTCCAGCTGACACCGGCCAGCAGCGCCGGCCGGTCGCTCGCGTCGGCGGCGAACAGCACCGCCGCGCCGAGCGCCCACATCGCGGCGATCGGCAGCGCCAGCAGCGCCGTCGCGCCCTTGAGCTTGGTGCCGGGTCGGCCGAGCCGGGCGACCGCAAGCAGCGCGCCGGCTGCGAGCAGGGCGCAAAACGCCTCCCGCAGCCAGAACCGGGGCTCCGTTGCGAACTGCCGCAGCGCCGGATTGATCTCGAGCCAGGCGAGCATCAGCGCGACGGCGACCAGCGCCCCCGAGCCGATGGCGAGCCACGACCGACGCCGGTTGGCCCTCGGGTCGACCGCGGCGGCACCGCTCGCCAGCATGGTGACGAGTTCGTCGGTCCTCACGGCACGCTCCGGATGGCCGTCGCCAGCGCCTTGAGCCCGCGGTGCACGCCGACCTTGATCGCCGATTCCGACATGCCGGTCAGTCGCGCGGCCTCGGCCACCGACAGGCCTTCGAGCTTGACGTGGACGATCGGCAACCGCTGCCGGTCGGGGAGGGTGGCGAGCAGCTTGGCCACGTCGCGGCGGGCGTCGGCCGCTTCGGCGCCGCCCGCGACCAGCAACTCGCTCTGGTCGTCCAGCGGGTCGTGCAGCAGGTCCTGGCGCGCCCGCCGGCGCAGCAGGTCGACGAGCTTGTAGCGGGCGATCGCATGCAGCCAGGCGGTCACCGGCACGGCCGGATCGTAGGTGTGCCGCTGGTTGTGCACGGCGATGAGCGTTTCCTGCACCAGATCCTCCACCTCGTCGGGCAGGCGGGCAAGCCGCTTGCGCAGGAAGGCGCGCAGATGCGCGCCCAGGTCCCGCAGGAAGGCGTGATACGCCTTGGCGTCGCCGGCAAGGCCCCGCACGAGCAGGGGCCGCAGCCGGGCTTCGCCCGAACCTCCGCCATCTCCCGTTAGTTCGTTGCCGTTGTCCATTCGGTTACAGCCATTGGCGATCCTGACGAATTGTGCACGGCGCTGTAACCGAACGCCAACCTGCGGCGAAATAGCACACAGACCGCACGAAACATCCCCGCAACGGGAACCGCGGTCGCCCCCAAACCGACGACAGGAGCAAACCATCATGAATCGCAACGCACTCGCCGTGACCGCCTTCGCCCTCTCCGCCCTCGCTGCCGGCGCCGCCATGGCCGCCGACGGCAAGGACAAGGGCATGGACAAGGCGGCCGGCGCCACCGAGAAGTGCTACGGCGTGGCCATGGCCGGCAAGAACGATTGCGCGGCCGGCCCCGGCACGACCTGCGCGGGGACGTCCAAGGTCGACTACCAGGGCAACGCGTGGAAGAACGTTCCCAAGGGGACCTGCACGACGATCAAGACCCCGAAGGGAATGGGGTCGCTGGCGGCGATCAAGAGCTGACGATCGCGCCAACCACCTGGAGCAACTGATGACCACGGGCCTCACCGCGGGGCTGGGCTTCAAGCCCCGGTACTTCGAGGACGCGAGCGCCGCCGCCGCGGACGGCCTGTGGTTCGAGGTCCATCCGGAGAACTACATGGTCGACGGCGGACCGCGGCTCGCGCTGCTCGAGTCACTGCGACGCCGGCATCCGCTGTCGCTGCACGGGGTCGGGATGTCGCTCGCCGCCGACGCGCCGCCCGATCCCGCGCACCTCGCGCGGCTGGCGGGGCTCGTCCGGCGCTTCGAGCCGGCGCTCGTCTCCGAGCACCTCGCGTGGTCGACTTGGGACGGGGCGTACCGCCCCGACCTGCTGCCGTTCCCGCGCACGCGGGCGGCGCTGCGGCGCATCGTCGACAACGTCGATTGCGTGCAGCAGGCGCTCGGTCGGCGCATCGCCATCGAGAACCCGTCGCACTATCTTCGCATCGACGGGCACGAGATCGACGAGATCGCCTTTCTCGCCGAACTCGCCGAGCGCAGCGGTTGCGGCCTGCTGCTCGACGTCAACAACGTCTTCGTCGGTGCTTGCAACCTCGGTTTCGACGCCGGCGCCTATGTCGACGCCTTTCCGGCGGCGCCGATCGACGAGATCCACCTGGCTGGCCACTCGGCCGATCCGACGCTGGGCGCCGCGTTGCTGATCGACTCGCACGACGCCCCGATCGCGCCCGGGGTGTGGGCGCTGTACGAACGGCTGATCGCGCGCATCGGGGCGCGGCCGACGCTGGTCGAGCGCGATGACAATCTCCCGCCGTTCGCCACGCTCGAGCTCGAGCGCCGGCGGGCCGACGCGGTGCTGCGCGAGCCCGCGCGGGAGGCGGCGTGATGCGCGCAGGCACCGGGTCGCCGTCGTCCCTCGCGCAGTTCCAGGACGCGTTCGCGGCGGCGCTGGCGGCGGGCGACGGCGCCGAAGCGCAGGCTGCGGGCGCCGACCTGCGCGTGGCGCAGCTCATCGCGCAGCCGGCATTCGCCGTGTACCGGAATACAGTCATGAAGGGCTGCGTCGACGCGCTGCAGGCCAATTTCCCGGCGGTGTCGCGGCTGGTCGGCGACGAGTGGTTCCGTGCCGCCGCGGTCGTGTTCGCGCGGGTCGAGCCGCCGCGGCAGCCGTCGCTGGTCGACTATGGCGCCGGGTTCGCCGACTTCCTATCGGGCTTCGCGCCCGCCCGCGAGCTGCCTTATCTCTCCGCTGTCGCGCGGCTCGATCGTTTCTGGACCGAAGCGCACGTCGCGCGGGACGAGGCGCCCGTCGCGGCCGGGGCGCTCGCCCGCCTGCCGCTGGCGAGTCTCGCCGGCACGGTGCTGCGACCGCACGCGTCCGCCCGCTGGGCGTGGTTCGACGGACAGCCGATCGCGTCGATCTGGGCACGCAATCGCGACGGCGGCGAAGGGGAGCGCGACCGCGGCGAAGCGAACGCAGAGATCCCCTGGCAGGGCGAGGGGATGCTGGTCGTTCGCCCCGCGGCGGCCGTGTGCTGGATTCCGCTGGGGCAGGCGGCCTGCGCTTTCCTCGACGCCTGCGCCGCGGGCGGCACGCTCGCCGACGCCGCCGAGGCGGCGCTTGCCGTGGAACCGCAGGCCGACCTGTCCACCCTGATTGCACGAATACTCGACGCCGGTGCATTCGGGCAACTCACCCTGCCTGCCGACGATTTCCAGGAGAAACCATGACACCTACCGCCACGACCGCCGTACCCTCCGCTGATGCCTGTGGCTGGCGGGGGCAGTGGAATCGCGCTGCCGATGTCGCTGCCCGGCTCATCAGCGACTCGCTGCTGGCGCTGGTGGCCCGGATCGGGATCGCCGGCATTTTCTTCATGTCCGGGCGGACCAAGGTCGAGGGCTTGCTCAGCGTCACCGACGGCGCCGTCGGCCTCTTCCGCGACGAGTACCGGCTGCCGCTGCTGTCGCCCGAACTCGGGGCGCACCTCGCCGCCTACGCCGAGCACTTCTTTCCTCTGCTGCTCGTGCTCGGGCTGTTCACCCGGGGGGCGGCACTGGCGCTCCTCGGGATGACCGCGGTGATCCAGGTCT
>DATIUK010000008.1:0-1733 GCA_035466885.1 Casimicrobiaceae bacterium | reverse complement strand
CAGCGGCTGCCTGAACACCAGCAGCGCCAACACGACCCCGATCAGCCCGAGCGGCAGCAGCGCCACCACCATCGCGAGCCGGCGGAAGCTCACGAGCATCACCATCATCGTCGCGAGCATCAGCACGATCATCAGCGGGATGACGGCGAACACCGAGGCGCTCGACAGTTGGCTCTCCTCGTACATGCCGCCGGTTTCCACCTGGTAGTGCGGCGGCAGCTTGGCGGCGAACCCGGCGATCTTCGGCGCCAGCGCGCTGACGACCTGGTCGGGCAACACGCCGGCGACGACGTCCGCGCGCACCGTCAGCGCCGGCACGCGGTCGCGCCGCCACACCAGCGGGAATTCCTGTTCCTCGACGAACGTCGCGAACTGGCGCAGCGGCACCATGCGCCCGCTCGGCGTCGGCACCTGGATGGAGCTCAACGCCTCGAACGACGCCCGCTGGTCGTCGGTCGCACGCACGATGACGTTGACGAGGTAGATGTCGTCGCGCAGCTGCGTGACGGCCGACCCGGTAACCGCGGCGTTGAGCGCCGCGGCGAGCGAGCGCGAGCTGACACCCAGCCGGCGCGCCTCGTCCTGATCGACCTTCACGCGCAACTGCCGCGCCGGCTCCATCCAGTCGTAGTGGACGTGCCGCGTACGCGCGTCGGCGGCGACGATCTGCGCGAACTCGAGCGCGAGCCGGCGGACCTCGTCCTTGTCGGGCCCCAGGATCCGGTACTGCAGCGGCCACCCCACCGGCGGCCCCAGTTCGAGTGGCGAAACCCGCGCCACCACCTCCGGAAACTGCTCGGCCAGCACCTGCTCCAGTTTCTTCTGCAGGCGCTCGCGCCGGTCGAAATCCTTGGCGACGATCACGAATTGCGCGAAGAACGGGTTCGCGAGCTGGACGTCGAAGGTCAGGATGAAGCGGATCGCACCGCGCCCCACGTAGGTGCTGTAGTGGTCGACGTCGGGATCGGCGTTCAGGATCGACTCCAGCCGCTTCGCCTCGACCTCGGTCGCGTGGATCGACGCATTCTGGCGCAGCGTCATGCTGACAGTGAGCTCGGACCGGTCGGACGCCGGGAAGAACTGCCGAGGTACGTGCTGGGACAGGTAGATCGCCGCGGCGAACGCCGCGACGGTCAGGCCGATCGTGATCCAGCGGGCACGGATCGCCGCGGAGAGGAACGCCGAGTACGCGCCGACGATCCGGCTCGGCTTGCCCTCGGCGTCGGCTTTGGGCGCCCGCAGCAGCACCTTCCCGACCAGCGGCGCGAACAGGACAGCGACCAACCACGATGCGAGGAGGGCGATGGCGACCACGGAGAAGATCGAGAACGTGTACTCGCCGGCGGAGCTCTGGGCAAAGCCGATCGGGACGAAGCTCGCGATCGTCACCAGCGTGCCGATCAGCATCGGGGCGGCCAGCGTCCGGTAGGCGAACGTGGCGGCCTCGTCCTTGGAGTCGCCGGCGCCCAGCCTTCGGATCATCGCGTCGACGGTCGTCATCGCGTCGTCGACGAGCAGCGCCAGCGCGATGATCAGCGCGCCGAGCGAGATGCGGTGCAGCCCGGTGTGCGTGACGTCCATCACCGCGAAGACGATCGCGAGCGTCAGCGGGATGGCCAGCGCCACCACCGCGCCGGGGCGCACGCCGAGGCTAAGGAAGCTGCAGACGAGGATGATCACGATCGCCTGCCACAGCGACGTCATGAAGTCGCCGATCGCGACGTCGACCGAGA
>DATIUK010000007.1:0-6738 GCA_035466885.1 Casimicrobiaceae bacterium | reverse complement strand
CGACGGTCGCCGCGGCATCAGCGACCGCCGGCTACGACCCGGTGAAACAGTTCGTCGCCGTCGCCCCGATCGCCTCCGGGCCGCTCGCCTTCGTCGTCGGCAACGCCGTGCCGGTCGCGAACATGCGGGAATTCATCGCCCTCGCCAGGCAGAAGCCGGGCGCGCTCAACTACGGCTCGGCGGGCCCGGGCAGCGTCAACCACCTCGCGCTGGAACTGCTCAAGGCGCGCACCGGCACCGACATCGTCCACGTCCCGTACAAGGGCATCGCGCCGGCGACGCTCGACCTCCTGTCCGGCCAGATCCAGGCGATGACCGCGTCGATCCCGGCGACGCTGCCGTACGTCGCGCAGAACAAGCTGCGGGTCCTCGCCGTCACCGGCAAGCGCCGCGTCGCGCTGCTTCCCGACGTTCCTTCGTGGCTGGAGGCCGGGGTCCAGGACGCCGAGGTCATCAACTACTGGGGCATCGTCGCCCCGGCCGGCACTTCGCGCGAGGTCGTCGCCCGCCTCAATGCGGCGACGCAGGCGCTGCTCGCCCAGCCCGACGTGCGCGAACGGCTGGAACGGGAGGGCGCCGAACTCATCCCCGGCGGACCTGAGCGCCTCGCCGCGCTGATCGAGGCCGACCTCAACGGCTGGCGCAAGCTCATCGCCGACGCGAAGCTCGTGTTCGAGTAGCGGCGGCTTGCCGCCGTGGCGGGGTGGCGGGGCTGCCGCGTCGACGCGCACCGTGTAACATTGACCGACGGCAAAATCCGCCGGCGCGGTTGCTGGCAAGATCATGGGCTTGCCCGCGCGTCGACCGCCGGGTGGCCTTAAAACCTAGGGAGCCAAAGATGGCAACGAACGATGACGCCAGACTCGCGGCGTGGCGCGCGGCTGCGGAAAAGTCCTTGCGCGGCAAACCGGTGGACAGCCTGACCTGGCAGACGCCGGAGGGCATCCCGGTCAAGGCGCTGTACACGGCCGCCGACCTCGCCGGCCTCGAGCACACCGACACGCTGCCGGGCTTCGCGCCGTTCGTCCGCGGCCCGCAACCGACCATGTACGCGCAGCGGCCGTGGACCATCCGCCAGTACGCGGGCTTCTCGACCGCCGAGGAGTCGAACGCGTTCTACCGCCGCAACCTCGCCGCGGGCGGCCAGGGCGTGTCGGTCGCCTTCGACCTCGCCACGCACCGCGGCTACGACTCCGACCACCCGCGCGTCGTCGGCGACGTAGGCAAGGCCGGCGTGGCGATCGACTCGGTCGAGGACATGAAGATCCTGTTCGACGGCATCCCGCTCGACAAGGTCTCGGTGTCGATGACCATGAACGGCGCCGTGCTGCCGGTGCTCGCCGGCTACATCGTCGCCGCCGAGGAACAGGGCGTGCCGCAGGCCGAGCTCGCCGGGACCATCCAGAACGACATCCTCAAGGAGTTCATGGTCCGCAACACCTACATCTACCCGCCGGCGCCGTCGATGCGCATCATCGCCGACATCATCGGGTACACGGCGCAGCACATGCCGAAGTTCAACTCGATCTCGATCTCCGGCTACCACATGCAGGAGGCCGGGGCGACGCAGGCGCTGGAGCTCGCGTTCACGCTCGCCGACGGCAAGGAGTACGTGCGCACGGCGATCGCCGCCGGCATGGACGTCGACGACTTCGCCGGCCGGCTGTCGTTCTTCTTCGCCATCGGCATGAACTTCTACCTCGAGGTCGCGAAGCTGCGCGCGGCGCGCCTCCTGTGGTGGCGGATCATGCAGGGCTTCGCCGCGAAGAAGCCGAAGTCGATGATGCTGCGCACGCACTGCCAGACCTCCGGCTGGTCGCTGACCGAGCAGGACCCGTACAACAACGTCGTGCGCACCGCCGTCGAGGCGATGGCCGCGGTGTTCGGCGGCACCCAGTCGCTGCACACCAACTCGTTCGACGAGGCGATCGCGCTGCCCACCGACTTCTCGGCCCGGATTGCGCGCAACACCCAGCTCATCGTCCAGGAGGAGACGCACATCTGCGGCGTGATCGACCCCTGGGCCGGCTCGTACCTGATGGAGCGGCTGACGCAGGACATGGCCGACAAGGCGTGGTCGATCATCGAGGAAGTCGAGGCGATGGGCGGCATGACCAAGGCGGTCGAGAGCGGCTGGGCAAAGCTGCGGATCGAGCAGTGCTCGGCCGAGAAGCAGGCGCGCATCGACCGCGGCGACGACGTCATCGTCGGCGTCAACAAGTACCGGCTGGCGCAGGAAGACGCGCTCGAGACCCGCGAGATCGACAACACCGCGGTGCGGGAAGCGCAGCTCACGCGCCTCGCCGCGGTCCGCGCCAAGCGCGACGCCGCCGCGGTGACGGCCGCGCTCGCGGCGCTCACCGCGGCCGCCAAGGGCGGCACCGGCAACCTGCTCGAGCTGGCGGTGCAGGCGACACGGCTGCGCGCGACCGTCGGCGAGATCTCCGACGCGCTGGAGAAGGTCTTCGGCCGCTACCGCGCCCGGACCGAGAGCGTGTCGGGCGTCTACGGCGCCGCGTTCGCCGGCGACGCGCCCTGGGCCGGGCTCAAGGCCGAGATCGAGGCCTTCGCCGCCGAAGAAGGACGCCGCCCGCGGATCATGGTCGCCAAGCTCGGGCAGGACGGCCACGATCGCGGCGCCAAGATCATCGCCACCGGCTTCGCCGACCTGGGCTTCGACGTCGACATCGGACCGCTGTTCCAGACCCCGGAAGAGGCGGCACGGCAGGCGATCGAGAACGACGTCCACGTCGTCGGCATCTCGACGCTGGCGGCCGGACACAAGACGCTGGTGCCGCAACTCGTCGCGGCCCTGCGCGCGCAGGGCGCGCACGACGTCGTGGTCGTCGTCGGCGGCGTGATCCCGCCGCAGGACTACGACTTCCTGAAGGCGTCGGGCGTGGCCGCCGTGTTCGGCCCGGGAACGGTCATCGCCAACGCCGCGCGCGAAGTGCTGGCGGCGGTGCGCGCCGCGCGCGGCCGGCCGGCCGCCTGATGTCGGCGGTGGCCGCGGCGGACCCGGCGCTGGTCGCCGGTGTCTTGGCCGGCGACCGGCGTTCGCTCGCCAAGGCGATCACGCTGGTCGAGTCGACGCGGCGCGACCACCAGCAGCGCGGCCAGGCGGTGCTGGAGGCGCTGCTGCCGCACACCGGGCGCTCGATCCGCGTCGGCATCAGCGGCGCCCCCGGCGTCGGCAAGTCGACCTTCGTCGAGGCGCTCGGCCTGTATGTCATCGGCCTGGGCCACCGCCTCGCGGTGCTCGCGGTCGACCCGTCGTCCAGCGTCACCGGCGGCTCGATCCTCGCCGACAAGACGCGGATGGAGGAGCTCTCGCGGGCGCCGCAGGCGTTCATCCGGCCGTCGCCGGCGGGCCGCTCGCTGGGCGGCGTCGCCGCGCGGACACGGGAAGCGCTGCTGGTCTGCGAGGCGGCGGGCTTCGACGTCATCATTGTCGAGACCGTCGGCGTGGGCCAGTCCGAGACGGCCGTCGCGCGGATGACCGACCTCATGGTGCTGCTGCAGCTGCCCATCGCCGGCGACGACCTGCAGGCGATCAAGAAGGGGATCGTCGAGCTCGCCGACCTCATCGTGATCAACAAGGCGGACCTCGCCCCCGAGCGCGCCGCCCAGGCCCGCCAGACGCTGAAGGGTGCGCTGTCGATCCTGCGCCCGACCTCGCCGCACTGGCAGCCGCCGGTGCTGGCGCTGTCGGCGCTCGACGGCAAGGGCATCCCCGACTTCTGGCGCGAGGTCGAGCGCTTCCGCACCACCATGCAGGCGGCCGGCGAGTTCGCCGCCCGGCGCCGCGACCAGGCCGGCGACTGGATGTGGCACCTGATCGACGAGCGGCTGCGGGCCGACTTCCGGGCCCACCCGGGCGTTCACGCGCTGCTGGCGACGACGCAGGCCGCCGTCGCCGCCGGGCGCCTGACGCCCGCGATGGCCGCTGAGCAGCTGCTCGCCCGCGCCCGCGAAGCGTAACCGGGCGGCCCGCCCGGCTTGCACCCCGGTTGGCGAGTCGCGGGGACCCGGAAACGTCGCCGCCACGGCGCCTGCCGCCGCAGGCGAGGGCAACGTCGCCCTCCCCCGCAGCGCACAAATCCCCTAATATTCGTGGTGGTGCCAACAAGATTGGCGCCGGGCAGAGCGGGGCGGACCAACGCCCCCCGGCCGGCGCCGCACGACGTCCATCCCGGGGAGCCCACGCATGCAGGAAATCATTCGAGAACTCGAACAGAAGCGCGCGGAAGCGCGGCTGGGCGGCGGGCAGGCGCGCATCGCCGCGCAGCACGCGAAAGGCAAGCTCGCCGCGCGCGAGCGGATCGAGGTGCTCCTCGACCCGGGCAGCTTCGAGGAATGGGACATGTTCGTCGAGCACCGCTGCCACGACTTCGGGATGGCCGGCCAGAAGATCCCTGGCGACGGCGTGGTCACCGGCTACGGCACGATCAACGGCCGGCTGGTGTTCGTCTTCAGCCAGGACTTCACGGTGTTCGGCGGCGCGCTGTCGGAGGCCCACGCCGAGAAGATCTGCAAGGTCATGGACCACGCGATCAAGGTCGGCGCGCCGGTGATCGGCCTCAACGACTCCGGCGGGGCGCGGATCCAGGAAGGGGTCGCCTCGCTCGGCGGCTATGCCGAGGTCTTCCAGCGCAACGTGATGGCCTCGGGCGTCATTCCGCAGATATCGGTGATCATGGGTCCCTGCGCCGGCGGCGCCGTCTACTCGCCGGCGATGACCGACTTCATCTTCATGGTCAAGGACAGCTCGTACATGTTTGTCACCGGGCCCGAAGTCGTGAAGACGGTGACGCACGAGGAGGTCACCGCCGAGGATCTGGGCGGCGCGGTCACCCACTCGACCCGCTCCGGCGTGGCCGACCTCGCGTTCGAGAACGACGTCGAGGCGATGCTGATGGTGCGCGCGCTGTTCTCGTACCTGCCGTCGTCGAGCAAGGAGAAGCCGCCCATCGTGCCGACCGACGACCCGGCGGACCGCCTCGACCTGTCGCTCGACACGCTGGTGCCGGACAGCGCGAACAAGCCCTACGACATCAAGGAACTCATCTACAAGGTCGTCGACGAGGGCGCGTTCTTCGAACTGTCGCCCGACTTCGCCAAGAACATCGTGATCGGGTTCGGCCGCATGGACGGCGCCCCGGTCGGCATCGTCGCCAACCAGCCGCTGGTGCTCGCCGGCTGCCTCGACATCAAGTCGGCGATCAAGGCGGCGCGCTTCGTCCGCTTCTGCGACGCCTTCAACATCCCGATCGTCACCTTCGTCGACGTGCCCGGTTTCATGCCCGGCACCGCGCAGGAGTACGGCGGCATCATCAAGCACGGCGCGAAGCTGCTCTACGCCTACGCCGAGTGCACGGTGCCCAAGGTCACCGTCATCACCCGCAAGGCCTACGGCGGCGCCTACGACGTCATGTCGTCGAAGCACCTGCGCGGCGATGTCAACTTCGCCTGGCCGTCGGCCGAGATCGCGGTGATGGGTCCGAAGGGCGCGGTCGAGATCATCTTCCGCAAGGACATCGGCGACGCGGCGAAGATCGCCGAGCGCACCGAGGAATACCGCAAGAAGTTCGCGAACCCGTTCATCGCCGGGCACCGCGGGTACATCGACGACGTGATCATGCCGCACGAGACGCGCAAGCGGATCTGCCGCTCGCTCGCGATGCTGCGCGACAAGAAGGTCGAGAACCCCTGGCGCAAGCACGACAACATCCCGCTCTGATCCCCGTTCCGGGCGGTGAGCCCGGGCCCAGCGCACCAGCGAACAGGAACTCCGCATGTTCAAGAAAATCCTCATTGCCAACCGCGGCGACCAGCCGCGAAGCGGCGCAGCGACGAAGTCAAATCGCGTGGCACGCGAAGCGTGCGGCGATTTCACCGCGGAGGCGCAAGATGTTTAAGAAGATCCTGATTGCGAACCGCGGTGAAATCGCCTGTCGAGTGATCCGCACGGCGCGACAGATGGGCATCAGGACCGTCGCCGTCTACTCGGAGGCCGACAAGGACGCCCGCCACGTCGAGCTCGCCGACGAGGCGGTGCTGATCGGGCCGCCGCCCTCGGCGCAGAGCTACCTGCTGATCGACCGCATCGTGCAGGCCTGCAAGGACACCGGCGCCGAGGCCGTGCACCCCGGCTACGGCTTCCTGTCGGAGAACGCGGCGTTCTGCGCGACGCTGGAGAAGGAGGGCATCGCGTTCATCGGGCCCAAGGCGCATGCGATCGAAGCGATGGGCGACAAGATCGCGTCGAAGAAGCTCGCACTCGCGGCGAAGGTCAACACCATCCCCGGCCACAACAGCGCGATCGGCTCGCCCGACGAGGCAGTCGCCATCGCCAAGGGCATCGGCTACCCGGTGATGATCAAGGCCTCGGCGGGCGGCGGCGGCAAGGGCCTGCGCGTCGCCGCGAACGACAAGGAGTGCCACGAGGGCTTCACGTCCTGCAGGAACGAGGCGAAGAACGCGTTCGGCGACGATCGCGTGTTCATCGAGAAGTTCGTCGAGGAGCCGCGCCACATCGAGATCCAGGTCCTGGGCGACGCCCACGGCAACATCGTCTATCTGAATGAGCGCGAGTGCTCGATCCAGCGCCGGCACCAGAAGGTCATCGAGGAGGCGCCCTCGCCGTTCCTCGACGACGCGACCCGCCGGGCGATGGGCGAGCAGGCGGTGCAACTCGCGCGCGCGGTCCAGTACCAGTCGGCCGGCACCGTCGAGTTC
>DATIUK010000006.1:0-7652 GCA_035466885.1 Casimicrobiaceae bacterium | reverse complement strand
GGCGCTTTGCTACGGCGTCAAGCCCGAGCTGATCGAAGTCGGCTGATCGCCGGCGGCGGCTGCGGGGCGCGGGCCCCGCGACCGCACCACAGCCGCGCAGCGCAGGCCGGCTCCACCCGCCGGCAAATAGCGGCATAAATCCGCGGTTGTTCGTCCCATCGCCGCGACGGCGCGGCGAAATAATGGCGTCATCCCCGAGCGGGACCACGCCATGGCCGACGAACAAGACGCCGAACGGACATTCCAGCCGACACCCAAGCGGCTAGAGCAGGCACGCGAGAAGGGGCAGATTCCCCGCTCGCGCGAGCTCGCGACCGCCGCCGTCGCGCTTTCCGGTGCCGTCGCCCTATGGTGGGTCGGCCCCGAGCTCTATCGCCGCTGCCTCGGCGTGTTCCGCTCCGGACTCGCCTTCGACCGCGAGGCGGCGGTCGACCCCGACCGGATGCTCGCCGGACTGTCGGTCCTGTCGCTCGACATGCTGATCGCGATCGCGCCGTTGCTGGGCCTCGTGCTGGTGGCGACTCTCGGGGCGCCGATGCTGCTCTCCGGCTGGATGTGGAGCACGACCGCGATGACGCCCGACTTCTCGCGCCTCAACCCGGCGCGCGGCCTCGGGAACATGTTCTCCAAGCAGAGCCTGGTCGAGCTCGCCAAGGCGATCGCCAAGTGCGTGCTGCTGGGCGGCATCGGCTACTGGGCGGTCGCGTCGAGCTGGTCCGAGCTCGCACAGCTGCCCGCGCGCGAGACCGGCGGCGCCGTCGCCCGCGTCGGCATCCTGGTGAGCCACGGCTTCTTCGCGCTGGTCGGAGGCCTCGTCGTCGTCGCGCTGGTCGACGTGCCCTGGCAGATCTGGCACTACCACGACGAGCTCAAGATGACGCGCCAGGAAGTCGTCGAGGAGCAGCGCGAGCTCGAAGGCGACCCGCAGCTCAAGGCCCGGATCCGCAGCCAGCAGCGCGAAGTCGCCCGCCGGCGGATGATGAGCGCGGTTCCCACCGCCGACGTCATCGTCACCAACCCGACGCACTACGCCGTGGCGATGCAGTACCGCGACGGCACGATGCGCGCGCCGAAGGTCGTCGCCAAGGGGATGAACCTCATCGCGCAGCGAATCCGCGAAATCGGTGCCGAGAACAACGTGCCGGTGCTTGAGGCGCCGCCGCTCGCCCGCGCCCTCTATCGCCACGCCGAGGTCGGCGGCGAAATCCCGCCGGCGCTCTACACGGTGGTCGCCCAGGTGCTTGCCTACGTCTACCAGGTCGAGCGGCACCGCGCGAAGGGCGGCCCGGCACCGGTGCTGCCCGCGGACCTCGCGGTGCCGCCCGAGCTCGACCCGCTGCTGACGACCGCCGCTCGCCCTTCGGAAGGCACCGCATGACGACGCACCGCCGCCTCGACCAACCCGGCTCCGGAGGCGCGCAATGAGCGCGCTCGCGCTGCGCCTGGGGTTGAACCGGACGACCGTGGTCGGCCTCGCCGGCCCGATCCTCATCGTGCTGATCCTGGGCATGATGGTGCTGCCGCTGCCGCCGTTCCTGCTCGACCTGCTGTTCACGTTCAACATCGCGCTGGCGATGATCGTGCTGCTGTCGGCGATGTACACGCTGCGCCCACTCGACTTCGCCGTGTTCCCGACGGTGCTGCTGCTCACGACGCTGCTGCGGCTGTCGCTCAACGTCGCCTCGACGCGGGTGGTGCTGATGCACGGCCACACCGGGCCGGACGCGGCGGGCAAGGTGATCGAGGCCTTCGGTCAGTTCCTGGTCGGCGGCAACTTCGCCGTCGGCCTGGTCGTGTTCGCGATCCTGGTGGTCATCAACTTCGTCGTCATCACCAAGGGCGCCGGGCGGATCGCCGAGGTCGGGGCCCGCTTCACCCTTGATGCGATGCCGGGCAAGCAGATGGCGATCGACGCCGATCTCAATGCCGGGCTGATCGGCGAGGACGAGGCCCGCCGGCGCCGGCAGGAGATCGCCGAGGAGGCGGACTTCTACGGCGCGATGGACGGTGCTTCGAAGTTCGTCCGCGGCGACGCGATCGCCGGCATCCTGATCCTGTTCATCAACATCCTGGGCGGTCTCGCGATCGGGATCTTCCAGCACGACCTCACGCTGGCCGCCGCGACCAACAACTACGTGCTGCTGGCGATCGGCGACGGCCTGGTCGCGCAGATCCCGGCGCTGATCATCTCCACGGCCGCGGGCCTGGTCGTGAGCCGCGTTGGCAAGGGCGAGCACACCGGGCAGCAGATCCTGACCCAGATGTTCAAGCAGCCGCACGCGCTGATGATCGCCGCGGCGGTGCTGGGCGTGCTGGGCCTCGTCCCGGGAATGCCGCACTTCGCGTTCCTGCTGCTCGCATCGCTGCTGGGCGCCGGCGCGCGCGTGCTGCTCCGCCGCTCCTCGGCCGAAGCGGTCGCGGCGGTGCCCGCGCCTGCGCCGACCCGCGATGCACTCGAAGTGAGCTGGGACGACCTCGTCCCGGTCGACGTCCTCGGCCTGGAAGTGGGCTACCGGCTGATACCGCTGGTCGACAAGGGCCAGGACGGGGAACTCCTGCGCCGGATCAAGGCCATCCGCAAGAAGTTCGCGCAGGACGTCGGATTCCTGCCGCCGGCGGTCCACATCCGCGACAACCTCGAGCTGGCGCCGTCGACCTACCGGATCACGCTCAAGGGCGTGGCGGCCGGCGAGGGCGAGTGCCATGTCGGGCAATTCCTCGCCATCAATCCGGGCCGGGCCGCGGGCGCGCTGCAGGGCATGGCGACCACCGATCCCGCGTTCGGGCTGCCCGCGCAGTGGATCGACGCCGCGCAGCGCGAGTACGCGCAGTCGCTCGGCTACACCGTCGTCGACGCCGGCACCGTCGTCGCGACGCACCTGTCGACGATCGTCCACGCACAGGCGGCGGCGCTCCTCGGTCGCCAGGAAGTCCAGTCGCTGCTCGAGCAGGTGAACAAGGGCACGCCGAAGCTGGTCGAGGAGGTGACGCCCAAGCTCCTGCCGCTGTCGACCGTCCAGCGGGTGCTGCAGAACCTGCTGGAGGAGGGCGTGCACATCCGCGACCTGCGCACGGTGCTGGAGACGCTCGCCGACCACGCCGCCCGCAGCCAGGATCCAGGCGAGCTCACCGCCGCGGTGCGCGTCGCGCTCGGCCGCTCGATCGTCCAGCAGCTCTATGGCACCGCGAGCGAGATCAACGTGATCGCACTCGATCCCGAGCTCGAGCGCGTGCTGCTCCAGGTGATGAACCTTGCCGGGCAGGACGCCTCGGGCGTCGAGCCCGACCTCGCCGACAACCTGTCCCGCGAGGCCGCGGCGGCGGTGGCACAGCAGGAAACGCTGGGCCAGCCGACCGTGCTGCTGGTGCCCGACCGGCTGCGGCTGCCGCTCGCGCGGCTCCTGCGGCGCGGCGTCCCCGGCGCGCGGGTCCTGGGGCACAGCGAAATACCCGATGCGCGGACGATCCGCGTCAGTGTGATGGTGGGAGGTAAGCGATGAAGCTCTTCAAGTTCTTCGGCCAGACGTCGCGGGCGGTGCTCGAGCAGGTGCGCACCGAGCTCGGACCGGACGCGATGATCGTGTCGAACCGGCCGACCGCGAACGGCATCGAGATCACCGCCGTCGCCGCCGACCAGTTCGCCGCGATCGAGGCGCCTCCAGCGCCTGTCGTCCGCCATGGCACCGCGAGCGCGGCAGTCCTCGGCCCACCGGCGCAGCCTGCAGCCGGTTCGGGCGAACCGCGACGCTGGGAACCCCCGGCGCCGTCCCGAGCGCAGCCGTCGCCGCTCATCCCGGCGGCGGGAGCGGGCCTGGCCGGCGCACCGGTGCGCACCGTCATCGACACCGGCGGCGACGACGCGCTCACGCGCCGGCTGATGGACGAGATGCAGGCGATGCGCGGCCTGATCGAAGGCCAGTTCGCGCAGCTCGCCTGGAGCGACGCCGTGCGACGGCAGCCGCTGCGGGCCCAGTTCACGCGCGACCTGCTCGCGTCAGGGTTCAGCGCCGCCCTTGCGCGGCAGATCACCCAGCACCTGCCCGACGATTACTCGGCGGCGCAGGCGCGCGAGTGGCTGGTCGGCGTCATCGGACGCAACCTGCGCTGCGCCGACGCCGAGGACGACCTCGTCACCCGCGGCGGGGTCTATGCGCTGGTCGGGCCGACGGGAGTCGGCAAGACGACCACCACCGCCAAGCTCGCGGCGCGTTGCGCGGTCCGCTACGGCGCGCGGGCGCTGGCGCTGCTCACCACCGACAGCTACCGGATCGGCGCGCAGGACCAGTTGCGCATCTACGCCAAGATCCTGGGCGTCAACGTCCACACGGTGACCGACGCCACTGAACTCCGCAGCACGCTCGACACGCTGTCGACCAAGCACCTGGTGCTGATCGACACGGTCGGCATGGGACAGCGCGACAGCCGCGTCGCCGAGCACACGCACTGGCTGGCGCAGCCGGACGTCAAGCGGCTGCTGCTGCTCAACGCCACGGTGCAGGCCGAGACCCTCGAGGAGGTCGTCGCCGCCTACGGCGCCGCCCGGCCCGAGGCCACGGACTTCGCCGGGTCGATCATCACCAAGATCGACGAGGCGGCGCGGCCGGGCCAGGCGCTCGACGTCGCCATCCGGCATCGGCTGCTGCTCCAGTACGTCTCCAACGGCCAGCGCGTTCCGGAGGACCTGCACGCGCCCAACGCCAACTACCTCGTGCACCGTTCGCTGCGCACCGCCGGCCGGCCCGCAACCGACTCGCCGTTCGCGCTGCAGGACGACGAGCTCGCGCTGCTGCTGGCCGAGAATTCGGGGGTCGCGCATGCGTGACGCCAACGCCGACCAGGCCACCGGGCTGCGCGCGCTGTTCGCCCGTCGCACCCGGACGACGATGAGCGTCGCCGGCGACGGCGCGACCGAGGTGACCCTGAACCTCGCCGCCGCGCTGGCGCGCATCGGGCAGCAGGTGCTGGTCATCGACACCATGAAGGGCGAGGCCGCTAACGCACTGGGGCTGAAGGCTCGCTATGAGCTCGCGCACGTCCTCGCGGGTGACCGGGCGCTGCGCGACGTGTTGCTGGCGGGACCCGAAGGCGTGGCGCTGCTGCCGGCGACGCGCGGGTTGCCGTGCCTGGTCGAAGGCAGCGGGCCCTGGCAGGACCGCCTCGGCGCCTGGCTCGATCCCTACGGAACGGCATTCAACGTCTGGCTGGTCAACGGCCTGCCGCCGGGCGGCTCGGTGACCGGCGCGCCAGTGCTGTTCGTGCTGGCCCCGACCGCCGACGCACTGACCGCCGCCTATGCGCAGATGAAGGAGCTCGCGCGGCACGCGCGGCACCGCGAGTTCCGCATCGTCGTCCGTCGCGCGCGATCGGAGACCGCGGCGCTGGCGACCTACCGCAACGTCGCCGACACGGCGCGGGAGTTCCTCTCCGCGCGCCTCGACTACTGCGGCTACATACCCCGTGGCGACAGCTCGGCCCTGGCCGACGTGCGATCGCCCTGCGGCCACGCCTTTGCGCGCCTCGCCGAGTCGCTGCTGGCCGGCCACGCCGGCCTCACGAACGCGGCGGCCGCGTGATGCGCGACGCAAAACCCGGAGAACCCAGCATGTACACCGCCACCGGTACCGTCGACGTCGAGCAGCGCATCAACGACTACGCGCCGCTGGTCCGCAGGATGGCCCATCACCTGGCGGCGAAGCTGCCGTCGTCGGTGCAGATCGACGACATCATCCAGGCGGGGCTGATCGGGCTGATGGACGCCGCCAACCGCTTTGAAGCGGCGCAGGGCAACCAGTTCGAGACTTACGCGGTGCAGCGGATCCGGGGCGCGATGCTGGACGAGCTCCGGCAGAACGACTGGCTGCCGCGGAGCATGCGGAAGTCGCTGCGCCAGATCGAGAGTGCCGTCCACAAGCTCGAGCAGCGTTTCGGCCGACCACCCAGCGAGACCGAGCTCGCGCAGGAAATGAACCTGTCGCTGCCCGATTACCAGTCGATGCTGCAGGATGCGCGCGGTTACCAGCTGATCCACTTCGGCGACTTCGCCGGTGACGACGACGACTACCTGGAACGCAATGTACCCGACAACCGCGCCGACCCGCTGGAACGCCTGCACGACGACAAGTTCCGGGCGGCGCTGGTCAAGGCCATCGAGGCGCTGCCGGAGCGCGAAAAGCTGCTGATGGGGCTCTACTACGAGCAGGACATGAATTTCCGCGAAATCGCCGCCGTCATGGAGGTGAGCGAGTCGCGTGTGTGCCAGCTGCACAGCCAGGCGGTCGCCCGCCTGCGCGGCCGCCTCAAGGACTGGTAGGCCGGTCTCGGCCCGCCCGGCCGGGCCGGGATCGCCGCCAACGTCGCCGCCGGCCGGCAAGCGCCGGGACGTCCGGCGGTGCGCCCGTCGCGCACTGCGCCTTGCCTGCCGTACAGCCGGGCCGAGGCCGGCCGAGGTCGCTTGGTGACGGCGTCCGGGCCACGCCCTGCCGGTTGCCCCAGCCTCGAGGACGACCTCCGGAAGCACCCCTGCAGCACCGTTCCCCGGCCCCTGTGAATTGGCCGCCCGCAGCCGATAACAGCGAAGGAGCCTCGAACGGATCGCCATGGACGTCCTCAGCATTTTTGGCCTGGCCCTTGCCCTGGGCGCGATATTCGTCGGCCAGTGGATCGAAGGCGGCAGCATCGCGTCGCTGGTGCAGCTGGCGGCGTTCTTCATCGTCATCGGCGGGACGCTGGGTGCCGTGATGCTGCAGACCCCGCTGCCGACATTCTGGCGCGGCCTGCGCCAGGGACGCTGGATCTTCTCGCCGCCGGCCGTTCCCTACCGCCAGACGATCGGGGAGCTGGTCGCCTGGGCGGACACCTCGCGCCGCGAAGGCATGCTGGCGCTCGAGAACCTCCTCGACACGGTGACCGACCCGTTCACGCGGTCCGGGCTGCAGATGCTGGTCGACGGGTTCGAACCCGAGCGCATCCGGGAGGCACTGCAGATCGAGATCAACTACTTCGAGAACCGGCAAAAGACCGCCGCCCGGGTGTGGGAGGCAGCCGGCGGGTACGCGCCGACGATCGGCATCCTGGGTGCCGTGCTGGGACTCATCCACGTGATGGAGAACCTGTCGGAGCCGGTGAAGCTGGGCTCGGGCATCGCGGTCGCGTTCGTCGCGACCATCTATGGCGTGGGCACGGCCAACCTCATCTTCCTGCCCATCGCCGGCAAGTTGAAGGCGCTGGTCGACAGTCAGGTGCTGCACCGCGAGATGGTGATGGACGGGCTCCTCGGCATCGCCAACGGCGAGAATCCGCGGCTGATCGAGTCGCGGCTGGAGGGTTTCCTCCCGGGTGAAGGCGAGCGATGAAGCGTCACCGGCGCCGCGTCGAGGACGACGGGCCGAGCCACGAGCGCTGGCTCGTCTCCTATGCCGACTTCATCACCCTGCTGTTCGCCTTCTTCGTCGTCATGTACGCGATCTCGACGTTGAACGAAGGCAAGTACCGCGTCCTCGGCGACTCGCTCGTGTATGCGTTCCGCCATGACCGTGTCGTCTCTCCGGCCAGCCACGGCGCCATTCCGTCGACCGTGTCGGCACCGCAGGTCCGGGTGGTAACCAGCGCGGCGGAGCAATTGCGCCGGCAGCGCGAGCAGAAGCTCGTCGGCG
>DATIUK010000005.1:0-4178 GCA_035466885.1 Casimicrobiaceae bacterium | reverse complement strand
GGCGATCGACGCCATCGTGGCCGCGCTGCGGCGGTGAGCGCCGCGGCGCCACCCGCGTGGAATCAGGAGCCGGTCGGCGCCAGCCGCTCGCTGCCCGCTCCGCGGCCGTTGCGCGGGAGCATCGATGCCTGCGCCGCGCGTGCCTCCGCCTTCGCGGCGGGGGAGATCTCCGGCGCGCGTGCGGCCGCGTCGATCTGCCTGACGTCGCCGTTGACCTCGCCGCCCTCGGCGACGACGAGCTTGCCGTAGCGGACGGTGCCCGAGACGCGGCCGGTGCCGTGGACGACCAACCGGGTCCGGGCGGTGATCTCGCCGGAGAATTCGCCGTGGATCTCGGCGACATCGATGTTCGCGGTGCCGGTGAAGCTGCCCGGCTTGGCGACCTCCATCACCTTGCTGCTGACGGTCGCCTCGACCTGGCCTTCGACGACCAGCACGTCGCAATCCGAGATCTCGACGCCCTTCAGCTTGATGTTGACGCCCACGAACAGCTTGCTGGTGGCGGGTTCGGACGGGTCGGCGGCGGCAGTCGGGAGCGGGGCGACGCTGGTCCGCGGCGGCTCGCCGACGTCGGAAGCCAAGCCCCCGCCTTGGCGCGATGGAACGGCGCCGGTGGTGTTGGCTGCCGGCGGGAGGGGGGCCAGCGGCGTCTTCGGCGGGGTGCGGGAGTCGCCGGGCGAAGCGGGGCGGTTCAGTCCGAGCATGGTGGAATCTCCAGGGCAGGGGTGGCGGCGGGACGGCTATGACAATGTCATTATGCCCGGAGCTTTCGATTTGTCCAACACAATTCGCGCAGCACAGGCCGTGGTCCTCATCCGCGGGCCCCGTCGCCTCTCCGAAGCAGCGACTCCGCGGCCCGCCGGAAGCGGCGCCGGATGCCCGGCGCCGCCGCCGTGGCGTCAGGCTGCCCGGCGGAACCAGCGCAGCGAGAGGGCGGCGGCGGCGAGCGCCAGCAGCGCCGCGACCGCCGAGAAGAGCGCGGTGACCTCGATTTCCTTGCGGTCGAGGACGAAGCGCGCATTGAGCTTTTCGTAGATCTTTCCGAGCTCGGTTGCGCTGCTGGCGTGGTAGTACTCCGCCTGCGTGATGCCGGCGATCGCCTTCAGCGCTTCCTCGTCGAAGCGCATGTAGATCGACATGCCGTCGATCCCGACCGTGCTGCCCTCCGCAGTGCCGAAGCCGACCGTGTAGACGCGCACCCCGCGCTGCGCCGCCATCTGCGCCGCGGCGAGCGAGTCGGGCCCGGTGGTCCGGCGTCCGTCGGTGAGCAGGATGATCGCGGCCGACGGATACGATCCGGGCGCGACCGGCTCGCGCGGCTTCGCGTCCGGCTTCTGCGGCTTGTCGATCGCCGCGCCCCGCGCTTCACCCCGGCCGCCGCGCTGCCCGAGCACCAGCGACTCGAGGTCGATACCCTCGTCGGGGAACAGCGCGGCCAGCGACATGATGATGCCGCTGCCGATCGCCGTTGCCCGCTGCAGCTGGAAGCGGTCGATCGCGGCGACCAGGTCCTCGCGGTTCAGCGTCGGCGCCTGCACGATCGACGCCGAGCCGGCGAAGGTGACGATGCCGATGAGCACGTCCGGCGGCTGCTCGGTGACGAACGCCTTGGCCGCCGTCTGCGCGGCGGCGATGCGACTCGGGTCGACGTCGGTCGCGCGCATGCTGAGCGAGACGTCGATGGCGAGGATGATCGTGCGCTGGTCTGCCGGCAGCGTGACCACGGCGGTCGGGCGCGCGGTCGCGATCAGCAGCGCGGCCAGCGCGAGCAGGACGAGCGCGGGGGGCAGGTGCCGGCGCAGGCGCTGCGCCGGCCCGGCGGCGGCGCGGACGAGGTCGAGCTGCGCGAAGCGGACCGCGTTGCGCTTGCGGCGCCGCAGCAGCGCCACGTACGCGGCGACCAGCAGCGGAATCGCCAGCAGCAGCCACAGGGCGTCAGGCCAGAGGAAACTCACCGTGCTTCTCTCCGTTGGTTCGCAGCAAGGGCCCGTCGGCGCGCCCCGGACGCATGGCCACTCTAGCACCGCAGGCTGGCCCTTGGCAGCGCCGATGGCGAACACCGGGACTGGCGGGGTAGCACTTTACCGTTAGAATAGCCCGATGGGCGAGCGTGCGCTGAAGCTGCTGGTGATCCTTCTTTGCAGCGTCAACGCCGCGATGTGGCTGGTCTACACGGAGAGCCCGTTCATGGCGACGATCTGGGGTGGCACGGCGCTGGGTTTCGCGTTCTGGATTGCCGACGACATGCGCCGGTGATCCCGGGGCGTGAGCTTGCTGTCGGGCCCTGGCCAACGCCGGGTTCGGCGGTCCGTGCGACGAAGGGCGACGCCGGGCGGGTGGGAGATCCCCGGCCGCCGTTCGAATCGACGAGGGGCGCAGGATGCAGCGGGTGACCCTTTACAGCAGTTCGCGCCGTGCGCCCGCCCGCAGCGGAAAGGACGCACCCGGCCCCGGAGCACCCACCGTACCCGCAGCGACGACGCCGGCGACTGCGGAGGGCGCCCCCGCTTCGGCTTCGGCGACGGCGTCGCGCTGGCGCAGCGTACTGGCGCGGCACGATCGGTGGCTGCTGTTCGTCGCCGGCGCGCTCGTCGCGCTGCTCGCCTTGGCCGCGTACCAGGCGTCGCTGCCGATACCGCGCAAGATCACGCAGCAGGACATCGAGGACGCGGTGCTGAAGGCGCTGGAGACGAGCCCGCTGCCGTCGTACGCGACGCGCGCCTACGAGATCATCGCCCCGTCGGTGGTCCGCGTGCGCGGATTCGGCACCGGCCGGGACGGCATCGAGAACACCGAGGTGGGCGTGGGCACCGGCGTCGTCATCGTCGACAGCGGTCTCATCCTCACCAACCTGCACGTGGTCGCCGGCGCCGACCGCATCGGCGTGGTGTTCGCGGACGGCCTCGAGTCCGACGCCGATGTCGTCGGCGTGCAGCCCGAGCACGATCTCGCGGTCATCCGCGCCAAGCAGATTCCCGACGACCTCGTCGCGGCGACGCTGCGCTCGACGGCGGGGCTGGCACCCGGCGACCAGGTCGTGGCGGTGGGCTTCCCCTTCGGCATCGGCCCGTCGGAGACGGCCGGCATCATCTCCGGCCTCGGCCGCGAGCACCAGTCGCCGCGCGGCAAGCGCCTGCTCTCCAACCTGATCCAGTTCGACGCGGCGGCAAACCCCGGCAACTCGGGTGGCCCGCTGGTGACCGCCGAGGGCGAAGTGATCGGCATCGTCACCGGCATCCTCAACCCCAACGAGCAGCGGACGTTCATCGGCATCGGCTTCGCCGTTCCCATCGAGGCCGCCGCCGCCGGCGTCGGGCTCTCGCCGTTCTGACCGCGCGGACCATCCGCGCCAACCCATCGCGAAGGCACCATGAACCAGACCAGCCCCAATCCCGGCGACGTGGCAACGCTGATGGAGCGCATCCTGTTCGAGGTCAAGAAGATCGTCGTCGGCCAGGACCACTTCCTCGAGCGGGTGCTGGTCGCGATCCTGGCGCAGGGGCATCTGCTGGTCGAGGGCGTACCGGGGCTCGCCAAGACGCTGACGGTCAAGACCCTCGCGCGCACCATCCGCGGCAGCTTCAAGCGCATCCAGTTCACTCCGGACCTGGTGCCCGCCGATCTGGTCGGCACCCGCGTCTACAACCAGAAGACCGGCGACTTCTCGACCGCGCTCGGCCCGGTGTTCGCGCACCTGCTGCTCGCCGACGAGATCAACCGCGCGCCGGCCAAGGTGCAGAGCGCGCTGCTCGAGGTGATGCAGGAGTACCAGGTGACGATCGCCGGCGAAACGCACCGCGTGCCGCAGCCGTTCCTGGTGATGGCGACGCAGAACCCGATCGAGACCGAGGGCACGTACCCGCTGCCCGAGGCGCAGGTCGACCGGTTCATGATGAAGGTGGTCGTGGGCTACCCGACCGAGGAGGAGGAGTTCGTGATCGTCCAGCGCGTGACCGGCGCCGACAGCGAGGTCGCCGCGGTGGCGACGACCGACGAGCTCGCGCAGCTGCAGAAGGAGTGCCGGCGCGGCTACGTCGATCCGGCGCTGGTCCAGTACGCAGTCAAGCTCGTCGCGGCGACCCGCGACCCGGACACCGGAAAAGCACGGGCTGAAGGATTTCGGCAAGTACCTCACCTTTGGGGCCAGCCCGCGCGCCACGATCAACCTGACCGAGGGC
>DATIUK010000004.1:0-9924 GCA_035466885.1 Casimicrobiaceae bacterium | reverse complement strand
CTCCTGGTAGAACGAGAAGCGGTTGCGGCCGTGCGACTTCGCCTGGTACATCGAGACGTCGGCGTTCATCAGCAGCGTGTCGAGATCGGCGCCGTCGCGCGGAAAGAGCACGATGCCGATCGACGACGTCACGAACACCTGGTTCTTGGCCAGCACGACCGGCTTGCCCAGCGCGTCGAGCACGCGCTGCGCCACCCGCGCGGCGGCCGTTTCGTCGCCGACGCCGTTGAGGAGCACGATGAACTCGTCGCCGCCGCGCCGGCACAGGTCCCGCTCGTGCGTTTCGCCGACGCGGGGCCCGTGCTCGTCGTCGAGGCGCAGCACCCGGGTCAACCGCTGGGCGATGATGCGCAGGAGGTCGTCGCCGACCGCGTGGCCGAGGGTGTCGTTGATCCGCTTGAACTGGTCGAGGTCGAGGAACAGCAGCGCGAACGCCTTGCCCTGCTGCCGGGCCTGCTGCAGCGTGCGCGCGAGGTTCTCGTCGAAGCGCGCGCGATTGGGCAGCTCGGTCAGCGTGTCGTAGTAGGCGAGGCGGCGCACTTCCTCGAGCGCGCGGGTGCGCTCGGTCGCCTCCTGCACGGTCCCGAAGACTCCCCGGTCGCCATCGGCGGCGTCGTGCAGGGGCTCGCCGAGCAGGTGCACGTGGCGTTCGGTGCCGGCCGGGGCGATGACTCGCAGGTCGAGGCCGGGTCGCGCCTTGCCGCGCGCGAGCGCCACCAGCCAGCGCCGCAGCGCGCGACGGTCAGCGGGATGAACGAGTTGCATCACGGCGGCGGCGTCGGGCCGGAATTCGCTGCGACCCACGCCGGCGATCCGGTAAACCTCGGCCGACCAGGTAATCCGGTCGGCCGCCGGCCGCCACTCCCAGCTGCCGACGCGGGCGATCCGCTGCGCCCGGGTCAGGTGCCGGACGACGCGGCGGCGTCTGTGCGCGTCGGTGTCGTCCTCGCTGCGCGTGGGTTGGTAGGGCGGGCGCAGGAGCTTCGGCCGCCCGCCCAGCTGCCCGATGACGCGGTTGACGCCCTCGAGGCCGCGCGAGAGGGTGTTCGCGAATTTGCCGCGCCGCGGTCCGCCCGCCCGGGCCGCCGGCTTCGCCGCGGCATCGCGGCGGCGTGCCAGCACGATGCCGAGCGCGGCCGCCGAGGCGGCGACGAGCGCTCCCGTCGCGGCGGCTGCCGGCCAGTCCCCGGTCGCCGCTCCGACGATGGCGAGCGGCAGTCCGGCGCAGAGCGCGACGACGAGCCCCGCCCCGGCCCGGTAGCGGCGGCAGGCGAGACTTGCCGCGAGCGGGGACGGCGATCCCTGGAGGAGGGGGCTGGGCAGTTCGATCACGGGCGCGATGGTTGTTCTGCTCGTTGGCGCGACCCTCGCAGCCGCCGCCGGGCGCCGCCTGGGCCGGCGACGAGGGTGCGGTGGGAGCACTTGGGCCTCCGCCGCGCCGCAAGGACCGTGCCACATAGTTTGGGGTACGTGAGGGCCCTGCGCTTGCCGTCCGGTGTCACTTGTTGCCGCCTTCGCCTGCGCCGCCGGCCCCTGCCGAGGCGATTTGCGTGCCCGCGCATCGCGCCGGCGGGCACCCCGGTGCTTGAACCCACCCCCACGGCATGGGAAAATGCCGGTTCGGCGCCCGGGAGCCACGTCCACCCGCCGGTGCACACTGCCCCCATGAAGATCGCGCACATCTCCGGCCACTACGACTTGAGCGAAGCCGAGTTCGAGCGCCACTACCGCCCGCAGATCGACGAGGCGATCGCCCACGGCGACCACTTCATCGTCGGCGACGCCAACGGCGCCGACGTCAGCGCGCAGCAGTACCTCTTCGCCCGGCTCGGAGCCTCCGACCGCGTCCGCGTGTTCCACATGCTCGACCGCCCTCGACACAACGCCGGCTTCGCGACGGTTGGCGGCTTCGACAGCGACGAGCAGCGCAACGAGGCGATGACGCACCAGAGCGACTACGACATCGCCTGGATCCGCCACGGTTTCGAGCACGCCGGCACCGCCCGCAACCTCGCGCGGCGACAGCGTCAGGTCGCTGCCGCCGACGGCGTTCCGCCGGTCCCGCGGCGGTCGGGCCGCTGAGAAGGTGTGAACGAATCCCCCATGGTCGGCAGCGCCGTCATTCCCTACGCCGCGTTCGTGCCGGCGCCGTTGCGCGAGGGCGGGCAGGCGGTCGCCTCGCGGGAGTCGCGGCAGGCCGCGGCGCCCGCCGCCGAGCGCGTGCGCCCGATGGCGCGCACCGGCATCGAGGCGCTGCGGGTCGCCGCTGCGCGGACCCACCTCGGCAACGCGACCCTCGGCACCATCATCGATACCTGGGCCTGAGAGGCTGAGCGCTCGGAGGGCGGCGACCGGGGCGCAGCCCCGCGCAGGTCTTCTTCCGCCCCCCCGCAACGAGCCCGTCAGCCCCGTCGCCGCTGCAGCAGGGGGGCGAGATCGGCGGCGAGGCCCGGCGCGGCGGCGCGCAGGAAATCCTGGAAGGCCTCGGCGACGCGGGTGGGCGCGCGATCGCTGCGCCGCACACCGTGCCAGCTGCTCGGAATCGGGAACCCGTCGACGGGCAGCACCCGCAGCCGGCGGTGGTGGACGAGCTCGTCGCGCAGCGCATGCAGCGACATCACCGCCAGCCCGAGCCCCCCGATCACCGCCTGCTTGACCGCCTCGTTGCTGCCGAGCTCGAGCCGGGTCGACAGCCTGAGGCCTCGCGCGGCCAGGAACGTGTCGGCGATGAGGCGCGTTCCCGCACCGGGTTCGCGCACCACGAATTCGTGCCCTGCGAGGTCGGCCAGCGCGATTCTCCTGCGTTTCGCCAGCGGGTGCGTCAGCGGCGCGATCACGACCAGCGGATTGTCGAGGAAGGGCTCGGCGACCACCGGTTCCTCCGACGGCGGCTGCGCCATCACGTAGAGGTCGTCGACGTCCTGGCGCAGCCGGTCGAGGACCTCGGCGCGATTGACCACGCGCAACTCGACGGTCACGCCCGGATGCGCCTGCTGGAACCTGCCGAGCAGGCGCGGGACGAAGTATTCCGCGGTGCTGGCCGCGGTCAACCTGAGGCGGCCGCGCGTCATGCCCTCGATCGCCGCGAGGCGCTCGGTCAGCGACTCGGCCGCGCGCAGCAGCGTCTTCGTGAACTCGAGCGCCTCCTGTCCGGCCGGCGTCAGGCGCAGGACGCGGCCGCGCGGGGCGAGCAGCGTGACGCCCAGCGCCTCGTTCAACTGCCGGATCTGCATCGACACCGTCGGCTGGGTGAGGTGCAGCGCGGCGGCCGCGCGGGTGACGCCGCCGTGCTCGGCCACCGCGTGGAAGATCCGCAGCTGGTGCAACGTGTAGCGAAAGCGCGTCGGCATCGACGATAGTCTATGTCGTAGATAGTTATTATCGATTTTACTCGACTGGTCGCCGGGCGCTAGAGTCCTTCTCGCATCCCGCCAAGGAGAGATCATGACCAGTCCCGCCCTCGACACCGTCGCCGCCACCCGGGCCGCGCGTTCCCGGCCGCCGCAGTCCCGTCCGGTCGCACTCGGCCAGCCGGTCCCCGTCTGTGTGGCCTACGGCGACGGCATCGGCCCCGAGATCATGGAGGTCACGCTCGCCGTGCTGAAGGCGGCGGGCGCGCGCCTCGCCCTCGAGCCGGTGGAGCTCGGCGCCAAGGTCTACGAGCGCGGCGTGAGTGCGGGCATCGACGCGGGCACCTGGGCGTCGCTGCGGCGAACCCGGGTGTTGCTGAAGGCGCCGGTGACCACGCCGGCGGCCGGCGGCTACAAGAGCCTCAACGTCACGCTGCGCAAGACGCTGGGGATGTTCGCCAACGTGCGGCCCTGCGCCTCGTACCATCCGTTCGTCTCGACCCGCCACCCCGGCATGAACCTCGTGATCGTGCGCGAGAACGAGGAGGACCTCTATGCGGGAATCGAGCACCGCCCGACGCGCGACGTCGTCGAGTGCCTCAAGATCGTCAGCGTCCCGGGCACCGAGCGGATCGTGCGCTACGCCTTCGAGTACGCGCGCGCCTACGGTCGGCGCAAGGTCACCTGCATGACCAAGGACAACATCATGAAGATGACGGACGGGCTGTTCAGCAGCACGTTCCGCCGGATCGGCACCGAGTACCCGGACCTCGAGCAGGAGCACCTGATCATCGACGTCGGCACGGCGATGATGGCCGACGAGCCGGAGCGCTTCGACGTCGTCGTCACCCCGAATCTCTACGGCGACATCCTCTCCGACGTCGCCGCGCAGGTCGCCGGCTCGATCGGGATGGCGGGTTCGGCCAACATCGGGCGCGACGCGGCGATGTTCGAGGCGATCCACGGCTCGGCGCCCGCGATCGCGCGGCGCAACTTCGCCAACCCCTCGGGCCTCATCCAGGCCGCGGTGATGATGCTGGTCCACATCGGCCAGAACGACGTTGCCACGACCGTGCAGAACGCCTGGCTCGCCACCATCGAGGACGGTTTGCACACTCCGGACATCTGGACGCGGCACGGCAGCGGCGAGTGCGTGGGCACGGCCGAGTTCGCCCAGGCCGTGATCAACCGGATCGGTCGCGCGCCCCGCCGTCTCGCAAAGGTCGACTACGGCGAGGGCACGACCGCGAGCTTCGCGCTGCCCGGTTGGACGCGCGCTGACTGCCGCAAGGAACTGGTCGGCGTCGACGTCTTCCTCGATGCGGCAGACGCCGCACCGGAAGCGCTCGCCACGCTGCTCCAGCCGTTCGCCGGCCAGGGCTTCGCCCTGCAGATGATCACCAACCGCGGCGTCAAGGTCTGGCCGGACGGCATGCCGGAGACGTTCTGCACCGACCACTGGCGCTGTCGATTCGTCGCCCGCGGCGCGGACCCGCACGTCGAGCACGGCGAGGTCGTGGCGCTGCTCGCGAACCTGGCCGCCGCAGGCTTCGACTTCGTGAAAACCCAGAACCTCTACCGCTACGACGGCATCCCGGGCTACACGCTGGGGCACGGCCAGTAGCGACCCGCGAGCGCCGCGCGGGGACGCCTCGCCGCCGCCGGGATGCGCGACGGAGGACCTCGCGTGTAGGCGCGTGCTGCGAGCGTTGCGGGTGCGCGACGCCGGGCGGCGTCAGGACTGCGCTTCGACCGGCTGGCGCGCTTCCTCGGCGGGGACCGCCGGCGCCGGGGCGCGCGGGCGACCGGCGGCCGGGACCACGACGAGCTCGACCTGCTGCTGCTCCAGCAGAGCGGTGAGCGGCGCGGGCGGCGGCGCGTCGGTGAACAGCGCGTCGATCTCCGCGGTGGACGCGAGCTTCACCGAGACCGACGCGTGGAACTTGGTGTGGTCGGCGGCGACGTAGACCTGCTTGGCGTTGGCCATCATGATGCGCATGATGGCGACCTCGTTGATGTCGAACTCGAGCATCGTGCCGTCCGGATCGATCGCGCCGACGCTCATCACCATGCAGTCGGCGCGGAACCCGCGCAGGAATTCCTCGGCGCTGGGGCCGACGATGCCGCAGTTCTGCGGCCGCAGCCGGCCTCCCGGCACCATCACGTCGAAGTCCCGGCGGGCGTAGAGGAGCGTCGCCGCGCGCAGGCTGGTGGTGACGATGCGCAGGTCGCTGCGGACGTCGAGCGCCCGGGCGACCGACTCGATCGTCGTGCCGCTCGACAGGAACACGGTGCTGCGGTCGGGTATCCGGGCGGCGATCGCCTCGGCGATCGCCCGCTTCTCGGCGACCTGCGCGACCTCGCGCTGCTCCAGCGCGGCGTTGATCGCGGACGACGGCTGCGCCGCGCCGCCGTGGAAGCGCGACAGGAAACCCTCGCCGGAAAGCCGCCTGATGTCGCGGCGAATCGTCTGCGTCGACACGCCGAGCTCGGTGGCGAGCTCGTCGATGCGCATGTGGCCGCGTGCGCCGATCAGCGCGATCAGCCGGTCGTAGCGCGGGTTGCCGGTGATGCCGGGCGCGGGATCGGGGAAAGTGTCCATGAGCAGGGATCGCTGGCGCGGACCGCGGGCCCGGCACGACTCCTAACGGTAGCGGACTTCCAGGTTGGGCCCGGTGAGTGCGGCCAGCGCGCCGCGCGCCAGCAGCGGCGGGTTGTCCGGGTGCGCGAGCAGCCACTTGTGCCTGCGGAACAGCAGGCGCGCCTCGGGATCGGCCGCGAACCGGCGCTCGACTGGGGGCGGATCGGTGTTGGTGCCGCGCAGCAGCACGATCACCGACTTGAAGCCCGCGTCGGACAGCCGGCTGGGCGCGAAGTGCAGCGTGGTGCCGAAGAGCTCGGTCGCGGTCCCGGCGGGGAAGTAGAACGCCCGCACGTGCGCGACGTCGAGCGTGAAATCCCGCATCGCCCGGTAGGGGGCGAGCAGCAGCACGAGTTCGGTCTGGGTGACGAAGAATTCGGGCGACTTGTGATATTCGAGGCCGTTCAGGCGCGTCGCGAGGCCGTTGCAGTAGCCGGCCTGGATGTCGAGGCCGCCGTAGACGGTTTCGCGGATCGCGTCGAAAGGCGCCAGCGCTTCGAGCCCGGGCTCGCTCGCCACGTAGACGTTGCCCTCGGAGGGCACCGCCGTGCGCCGATCCATGTAGTCGAGCCAGGCGCCGAAGTCGTAGCCGGTCACGACCCTCCCGAACTCGGCGAACTCGGGATCGTGCACGTGATGCATCGACAGATGCGGGTTGAGCGCACGCAATCGTTCCATGCGGGATTTGCTCCTGGTGGTAGCGATGGAAACCCCGGGACGGGCGCGGCACGCGGCCGCTGCGCTGCCCCGGGGCGCCCCGGCAAGGTCTATTCGGTGGCCGTCTTGTCCCAGGCGTTCTGGAAGATCTCGAGGCCCTTGCGCGTGTACGGGTGCTCGAAGCCGGCCTGGTAGACGGCGAGGCCGCAGGTGACGATGTGCGCGCCCATGCGCGCGGCGTCGACGATCTGCTTGGCGTTGCGCAGCGCCGCCACGATGATCTGCGTCTTGTAGCCGTAATTGCGGTAGATCTCGACGATGTCGGCCACGAACTGCTCGGTGTCGTCGCCGGACTCTTCCTTCCAGCCCACGAACGGCGAGACGAACAGCGCGCCGTTCTTCGCCGGCGGCAGCGCCTGCGACGGCGAGAACACCAGCGTCACGTTGGTGCGGATGCCTTCGCGCTCGAGCTGGCGCGACGCGGTGATGCCCTGCTCGGTGCACGGCAGCTTGATCACGAAGCAGGGATTCATCGCGGCGTAGACCTTGCCCTCGCGCACCATGTCGGCGGCGACCGACAGGTGCGGGTTGATCTCGACGGAGACCGGGAACTGCTCGCAGCTCGCGAGTCCGTGGTCCTTGAGCCAGGCCGAGACGTCGCGCAGCACGACCTTGAACGGCTTGCCGCTGTTCTGGACGTGGCGCGGGTTGGTCGTCACGCCATCGATGCCGAACGTGTTGTACGCAAGATCGATCTCGTCGAGCTTGGCGCTGTCGAGGAAGAATTTCATGAAGGGCTCCCGAGGTGGAAAACGGCGCCGCGGCGGCTGCTGCCGGCGGCGCGGACACGACGCGGCGCGAAGCCGCAGGAAGGTTCTCGCCCCGGGCTCGGTCAGAAGAGCGGCGGCCGGGGCTCTGTGCATTTCTGGTCATCTTACGCTGAACTTTACAAAAAACAACACCAAGCAATGGAAAAGTGATCGGCGTTTCCGGCCCCAGCCGGTCTGCGCTCCGGCCGCGCGATCCGCCGGGGATGGAGCGTCCATCCCTTTGTTACAATATGGTTTTCCACCCATCGATGCCACGGGGCCGAGCGGCTCGCGCAGCGTTGCGCCCGGCGGGAGAGCCGGCGGCGGCCGCCGGCGACGCGCACGGCGACACGGGAAAAACCCCTTTCCCGGCAACGATATGCGCTGCAAGCCACGCTTGGTCGGTTGGCTTTCACCGAATGCGGGTGTATCGTTACGCAAAACGCCAAAACTGCTCAGAACTGCCTCGCCTTACTGATCGTTTTGGTCGCGCGCCACCGGCTTCGAGGCGGCAACCCGGCGCGCAACGGATTTCAACCACGGCCTGCAACGCGGGCGGGAGACAACGATGAAGCAAAGGAAACCCCGGATCGGCGTGCTGGCCGTGGGACGCTCGACCTTCGACGTCGAGTACGCCCAGACGGTGTTCGACAGCGCCTGGCAGGGATTGCAACGCCTGGACGCTGTGCTCGTCGGCGAACCGCGAATCCACTACGACGCGGATGCCGCGCTCGGCGCCTATGGCGCGCTCGCCGCCGCGGACATCGACCTCCTGCTCGTCGTCCAGGTCACCTTCACCGACGCCGCCGTGGTCACCGAGATCGCCGGCAAGCTTGCGGTGCCGCTGGTGCTGTGGACCTTTCCCGAGGCGCGCACCGGCGGCCGCCTGCGCCTCAATTCGTTCTGCGGCGCGAACCTCGCCCAGCACACGCTCTCCCGCCGCGGCAAGGCGCTGGAGAACGTCCACGGCGCGCCCGACAGCGCCGACGCGCTCGCCGGGATCGGCACCGCGGCGCGCGCGGCGGCGATCGTGCGCGACCTCGCCCGGGCGAAGATCCTCGTCGTCGGCGATCACCCGACCGGGTTCGATGCGTGCAACTACAACGCCGACGAGTTGCGCGAGCGCTTCGGCGTCGAGTCGGTGACCACGCCGGTCAGCGCGTTCCTCGACAGCGTCAAGGCGCTGCCCGACGCGGTCGCCGACGCGCCCTACGCCCGCCGCGCGCGCGACTTCAAGAACCTGGGCGAGATGGACCCGGTGGCGACGCGCAAGACGCTGAAGGCGTATTCGGCGCTCAAGGATCGCGCCGAGAAGGAAGGGTTCGACGGCATCGCCGTTCGCTGCTGGCCCGAATTCTTCACCGAGTACGGCTGCGCCGCCTGCGGCGCGATCGCGCTGATGAACGAGGACGGCCGTCCGGGAGGCTGCGAGGCCGACGTCTTCGGCGTCGTCTCGTCGCTGGTGCTGCAGTCGGCCTCGGGGCAGGGGGTGTTCAACACCGACCTGGTCGACGTCGACCCGGTGAGCGACACGGTTGTGTTCTGGCACTGCGGACAGGCCCCGATTGAAATGGCCGATCCCGAGTTCGAGCCGCGGGCGACGATCCACTCCAACCGCAAGCTGCCGCTGCTGTCCGAGTTTCCGCTGAAGCCCGGCCGGATCACGCTGTGCCGGATCACCCAGGGCGAGGGCAAGCTGCGGATGATGCTCTCCGGCGGCGAGATGATCCGCGCGCCCCTCGCCTTCTCGGGCACTTCCGGCGTCGCGCGGCTCGACGTCCACGCCGAGGAATACCGCTCGCGGCTGCTCGCCGCCGGCATGGAGCACCACTCGTCGCTCGCCTACGGCGAGTACCGTCCGGTGCTGCGGCGGGTGGCCGAGTATCTCGACCTCGAACTCGTCGAACTGACCTGACGAGGGGGCGCGACCACCGCCTTCGGCATCAGTCGGCGATCTCGGCCAGCACCTCATTGCGCCGCAGGAACGACGGCATGATCGGCGGGTCGTAGCGCGCGTACACCGGTTCGCCGACGAGCTTCAGCCCGCGGGCGGCGGCGGATGCCAGCAGCGTGCCGAGCGCCTCGCGGTAGTTCGGCTCGGTCCACCGGCCGGTGTAGCGGACCGCGATCATCCGTCGCGCCGGCACCTCGACGATGCGCACGTCGGGGTTCGTCGGCACCGGCGCACTCGCCGCCGTGTACCGCTCGGGGAGAACGAACGCGATCCGGTAGCCGCCCGCATCGGGCTGCTGCAGCACCGGCGCGGTCATCGCGATCTTCTCCGGGGCCGCCTGCTGGGTCACGGGCGCGGTCATCGCGATCTGCGTCGAGCCGGCGTTGTCGCCGGAGATGTAGGCGAACAGGCGGCGGAAGCCCTCGTTGCCCACGTCGGCGAACGCGCCGGCGACACGGGTCTCGGCCACCACGTGCGCCGCATACTCGCGGATCTCGACCGGCGGGGCCGACT
>DATIUK010000003.1:0-9565 GCA_035466885.1 Casimicrobiaceae bacterium | reverse complement strand
CCGCAGCTTGCGCACCAGCGGATTGTAGTAGCGCTCGACGGTCTCCCCGAGCACCATGGTTTCGCCCGGACGCGCGACGCGATCGGCGAGGTCCTGGCCGGTGCAGAAGGCGCGGCCCGCGCCCGTGATCATGAGGGCGCGGCATCCGATATCGGCCTCCGCCGCCTCGAGCGCGGCGGCGAGCGCGCGGGCCTCGGCGACGCTCCAGGCGGCGAGCGGGATCGTCTGCAAGAGGTCGACCCGGCCCGTCGTCAGCGTTCCCGTCTTGTCCAGGACCACGTGGGTCGCCTTCGCCAACGTCTCGAGCGCGTCGGCGCGCGCGACGACCACGTGGTTGCGTCCCAGCGCGCCGCTCGCGGCGGCGAGCGCCGCCGGGGTGGCGAGCGAGAGCGCGCAGGGACACGACACCACCAGCAGCGCGAAGGTCACCGCCAGCGCGCGGTCCGGATCGAACTGCCACCACGCCAGCGCCGTCAATGCGGCAAGGACGAGCAGCGCGGAGACGAACCAGGTCGCGACCCGGTCGGCGACGCGGGCGACGCGCGGCCGTTCGCCGGCGGCGCGCTCGACCAGGCGCTCGACGGCGGCCAGCCGCGTCGCCTCGCCGGCGGCAGTGACGCGCACGACCAGCGCCCCGTCGCGCGCGACGCTGCCCGCCAGCACGCCATCCCCGGTGCCGCGCGAGCGCGGCCGCGACTCGCCGGTGAGGATCGCCTCCTCGAGCTGCGCGCGGCCATCCAGCACGACGCCGTCGGCGGGGACCGTCGCGCCGGGGCGCACCAGGACGGCGTCGCCCTCACGCAGCGCCGCCGCACCGACGGCCTCGACCGCCTGGCTGACCGGCCAGTCGAGCAGCCGCTCGGCCATCGCCGGGCGTGCGCGCGCGACCATCTCCACCGCGTCACCCGCACGCCGGCGCGCCAGGAGCTCGACGTAGCGCGCGACCAGCAGCAGCGCGATGAACATCGTGACCGAGTCGTAGTAGACGGGGCCCTCGCCGGAGAGCGTCGACCAGGCGCTGGCGCCGAACGCGGCGAGGAGGCCCAGCGCGACGGGGACGTCCATCCCGGGCCGGCGAACCGTGAGGTCGCGCCACGCGCCGCGGAAGAACGGCACCGCGGAGTAGAGCAGCGCCGGCAGCGTCAGCGTGAGGCTCGCCCACTCGAGGAGCAGCCGGTGCTGCGGCTCGACGCCGTCGACGGTGATGTAGGTCGGCACGGAGAACATCATCACCTGCATCATCGCCAGCAGCGCGACCGCCATGCGCAGCAGCAGCGTGCGCGACTCGCGCTGCGCCAGCGCTTCGCGCCGCGCCGGATCGTACGGGTAGCCGCGGTAGCCGATGCGCACGATGGCGCGCAGGATCGCCGACAGCCGCGCCTGCCGCGGATCCCAGACGACGCGCGCGCGGCGTGTCGCGTAGTTGACCTGCGCCAGCACGACGCCGGGGGTGCGCGCGAGCCAGGTCTCGAGCAGCCAGATGCACGCGCCGCAGTGGATGCCCTCGAGCAGCAGCGAGGCTTCGCTGCGCCCCTCGCCGCCGTCGCGAACGAGCCCTTCCGCGTGCGCGGCGTCGTCCCAGCGATCCCATTCGTCGTCGGGCGCTTCCGGCGGCCGGTCGGCCGCGGCGCTGCGCTGGCTGTAGAAGGCGTCGAGTCCGGCGGCGTGGATGGTCTGCGCAATCCCGCGGCAGCCGGCACAGCAGAACGCGCGTTCCTCGCCGTCGATCACCGCGCGCCATTGCGACCGCGGCGGATTCGGCAGCCCGCAGTGGAAGCAGGCGGCGGACGGCGGGGTGCCGCCGTCGCCGGCGGCGACCCTTCCTGGTGCTGCACTCGGGAGCGGCATCGAACGCAATCTACGGACCGTGTCGATCGCGGTCAAATGCCGCGGACCGATGGCTTGACCGGCGGCAAGCGCCGGCTTGATTTCCGTCGACGTCGCGCCAAAAATGGAGTAGACAAGAAAGGGGGACCTCATCCCCGAAAGGAGCGCACATGTACAAGAACATCCTCGTCGCGACGGATGGCTCGAAGCTCTCCGACAAGGCGGTCGCCCACGCGATCGAGCTCGCCCAGGCGCTGGGATCGCGGCTGACGGCGTTCTACGCGGCGCCCGATTTCCCGCTTCCCGCCTATGCCGACGGCGTGGTCTACGAGCCGGTGTCCCGCAAGGAGTACACCAAGCTCGCCGGCGACGACGCGCAACGGATCCTCGACGTGGTCACCGCCAAGACGGCGGCGGCGGGCCTCGAGTGCAAGACCGCCTACTCGATCGCCGCGGCGCCGTGGGAGGCGATCCTCGCGGCGGCGAAGAAGAACAAGTGCGACGCGATCGTCATGGCCTCGCACGGGCGGCGCGGCGTGTCCGCGATGCTGCTCGGCAGCGAAACACAGAAGGTCCTGACGCACAGCAAGCTGCCGGTCATCGTCGTCCGCTAGCCGGTTTTTCGCGCGGGGCATCCCCGTCCCGCCAAAGACCCGGACCGGGCGCCCGCAACGGCGTCCCGCGGTCCGGGTCGCTCTCCCCGGACTCCGGGCGCTGCCGCCGAACCCCGCCCGGGAATCGTCGTCGGTTCGCGGTACAATGGTCGTTTTTCCAGCAAAAACAGGGCCATGCGCGTCTCCAAATTCTACCTGACCACGCTGAAGGAAGCGCCCGCCGAGGCCGACATCGCCAGCCAGAAGCTGATGCTGCGGGCGGGTCTCATCAAGAAGCTCTCGTCGGGGATCTACACCTGGATGCCGCTGGGCATGATCACGCTGCGCAAGGTCGAGGCGATCATCCGCGAGGAGATGAACCGTGCCGGCGCCATCGAGCTCTTCATGCCGCACATCGTGCCGGCCGAGCTGTGGCAGGAGACCGGGCGCTGGGACAAGTTCGGCGCGCAGCTCCTGAAGATCAAGGATCGCGCCGACCGCGACTTCCTGTTCGGCCCCACGCACGAGGAGACGGTCACCGACATCGTCCGCCGCGACGTGAAGAGCTACCGGCAGCTGCCGGTCAACCTCTACCACATCCAGACCAAGTTCCGCGACGAGATCCGCCCGCGCTTCGGCGTCATGCGCGGCCGCGAATTCCTGATGAAGGACGCGTACTCGTTCGACGCCGACCGCGACGGGCTGATGCGCTCCTACCAGGCGATGTTCGACGCCTACGCCCGGATCTTCACCCGGCTTGGGTTGCAATTCCGCGCGGTCGAGGCGGACACCGGCGCGATCGGCGGCTTCGCCTCGCACGAGTTCCAGGTCCTCGCCGAGTCCGGCGAGGACGCGATCGCCTGGTGCCCCGCGTCGCAGTACGCCGCCAACATCGAGCAGGCGCAGGCGCTCGCACCCGCGACGCCGCGCGCCGCGCCGGCCGAGGCGATGGCCAGGGTCTCCACCCCTGGGCTGTCGACCTGCGAGGAAGTCGCCACGCTGCTGCAACTTCCCCTCTCGCGCACGGTCAAGTGCTTGTTGATCCACGCTCAGGATCGGGTACAGATGTTGCTCGTCCGCGGTGACCACATGGGCAATGAAGTGAAAATCGGCAAGCTGCCGGGGCTTGGCCCCTGGCGCTGGGCGAGCGACGCCGAGATCGTCGCGGCGACCGGCTGCCGGCCCGGCTACCTCGGCCCGGTGGGCATCCCCGCCGACATGCCGCTCATCGCCGACCGCAGCGTCGCCGCGATGTCCGACTTCGTCTGCGGCGCCAACGAGGCCGATTTCCACCTCTCCGGTGTCAACTTCGGCCGCGATTGCCGCGAGCCCGACGCGGTCGCCGACCTGCGCAACGTCGTCGCCGGCGACCCGTCGCCCGACGGCTGCGGCCCGCTCGAGATCCTGCGTGGCATCGAGGTCGGCCACGTGTTCGCCCTCGGCAACGTCTATTCGACGGCGATGGGCGCGACGTTCCTCGACGCCCACGGTCAGCCGCAGGTGTTCGAGATGGGCTGCTACGGCATCGGCGTGACGCGCGTCGTCGCCGCCGCGATCGAGCAGAACCACGACGCGCGCGGCATCATCTGGCCGCAGTCGATGGCACCGTTCACCGTGGCGATCGCGCCCATCGGCTACGATCGCAGCGAGGCGGTGAAGGCCGTGGCCGACCGCCTGCACGACGAGCTCGCCGCCGCCGGCGTCGAAGTGCTGCTCGACGACCGCGGCGAGCGCCCGGGGGTGATGTTCGCCGACCTCGAGCTCATCGGCATCCCGCACCGGATCACCATCGGCGACCGCGGCCTGAAGGACGGCCGCGTCGAGTACCAGGGCCGGCGCGACAGCGCGGCGACGCCCGTCGCGATCGACGCGATCGCCGCGCTGATCAGGGAAAGGCTCGCCGCGTGACGATCCGCCGGCACCGGCTGATGGCTGCCGCGCTGGTCGCGGCCGCATGGCTCGCGCCGGTCGTCGCGCACGCCGGGGCGCAGGCCGAGGAGAAGCTCGCGCCGTCGGTCGTCGCCGGGCTCTCCCGCACCATCGCCGACAACCCGGTGCCCGACGACTACGGCAACCGGGGCGACGTGCGCGCGTGGCTCGCCGAGATGACGCGTCGGCTGGGGCCGCGCGTCCCGGACGAGCGCGAGCGGCGCGAGCTCCTGACCACCATTCATTACGAAGCGCGGCGGGCGGGGCTCGACCCCCAGCTCGTGCTCGCCATCATGCAGGTCGAGAGCGCGTTCCGGAAGTTCGCGATCTCGACCGCCGATGCCCGCGGCTACATGCAGGTGATGCCGTTCTGGGTCCGCCTCATCGGCGCGCCGGACCAGAACCTGTTCAACCTGCGCACCAACCTGCGTTACGGCTGCACGATCCTCCGCTACTACCTCGACATCGAGAGCGGCGATCTCTACCGCGCGCTGGGCCGCTACAACGGCAGCCTCGGCCGGCCCGAGTACCCCAACGCCGTGCTGGCGGCGATGGACCGCTGGCAGTTCGCTCCGCCCTCCGCTGCGCCGGTCGCCGCGGGCGGCACGGCCGCCGTCGCGGCGCGGTGAACGCCGGGGTGCCGCCGGCGGGACGACGCGGCCGCTTCGCGCCCTCGCCGACCGGCCCCCTGCACTTCGGATCGCTCGTCGCCGCGCTGGCCAGCGCCTGCGATGCCCGCCACCACGGCGGCGAGTGGCTGCTGCGCATCGAGGACGTCGACCTGCCACGCACGCGCCCCGGCGCCGAGTCGTCGATCCTGCACGCGCTCGAGCGCTACGGCTTCGTCTGGGACGGCCCGGTGCTGCGGCAGTCGACGCGGGACGAAGCCTACCGGGCGGCGATCGACGTGCTGCGCCGTGGCGGCGGGGTGTTCGCCTGCGCCTGCTCGCGCCGCGAGCTCGAGACGGCTCCGCTCGGCCCCGGCGGCGAGCGCGTCTACCCGGGCACCTGCCGGCAGGGCATCCCCGCGGCGCTGACGGAACGCCGCCAGCGGGCCTTGCGCCTGGCGCTGCTGCGGGACGGATGCGCGAAGATCGAGTTCCGCGACCGGCTGCAGGGCGTGCAGCGGCAGGACCTCGTCGCCGAGGTCGGCGACTTCGTGCTGCGGCGCGCCGACGGGCTCACCGCCTACCAGCTCGCCGTCGTCGTCGACGATGCTGAACAGGGGATCACCGACGTCGTGCGCGGCGCCGACCTCCTCGCCTCGACGCCGCGCCAGATCTACCTGCAGCAGCGCCTCGGGCTCGCCACGCCTGCGTACCTGCACCTGCCGATCGCCGTCAACGCCCTGGGGGAGAAGCTGTCCAAGCAGACGCTGGCCGCCCCGCTGCCACCCGACCCGCTGCCGGCGCTGCTGGCCGCGTGGCGCTTCCTCGACCAGCCGCTGCCCGAGGGCTCGCAGCGACCCGCCTCGGTAGCCGAGTTCTGGCAGCATGCGATCGCCGCCTGGTCGCCCCGGCGGGCGCCGCCGACGCTGCAGCTGCCGGCGCCGGCGACCTTCGCCTGCGCCGGGCCCGCGTAGCCGGGCGGTATAATCTTCGCTCCCCACCGCGGCGTCCCCCCATCCGGCCGGCCGCCGGCGACGCTGCACAGCGGACCCCACCCATGACCACGATCGCCGTTGTTCGCAAGAACGACACCATCGCCATTGCCGCGGATTCGCTGACGACGTTCGGGGATACGCGCCTGTCCGCCCGTTTCGACCGCACGCCCGAGAAGATCGTCCGCTACCGCGAGACTTGCATCGGCCTTTGCGGCAGCGCGGCGCACCAGCTCGTGTTCGAGAGCCTGCTCGCCAAGCACGGCGACCTCGACTTCTCGACCAAGGCGGCGATCTTCGAGACCTTCCGCAAGCTGCACCCGATCCTCAAGGAGCAGCACTTCCTCAACCCCAAGGAAGAGGACGACGACCCCTACGAGTCGACCCAGATCACCGCCCTGGTCGCCAACCCGCAGGGGATCTTCGGCGTCTACTCGATGCGCGAGGTGTTCGAGTACACGCAGTTCTGGGCCGCCGGTTCCGGGCGCGAGTTCGCGCTGGGCGCGATGGTCTCGGTCTACGGGAGGCTGCGCACCGCCGAGGCGATCGCCCGGGCCGGGATCGAGGCCGGCGCCACGTTCGACAAGAACTCCGCGCTGCCGATGACCGTCTACACCATCGCGGTGGCCTCCGCGTGAAACGGCGTCGGGCCGCGCCGGAGGCGAGCCCCGCAGCGCGCAGCGCGAAGGTGCCCCGTTGAGCGCCGACGGCGACCGGCTCTGGCGGTTCGTCTTCGAGCACTCGCCGATCCGCGGCGCGTTCGTCTCGCTCGACGCGACCTGTCGCGAGATCCTCGCCTGCCATGCCTATCCGCCCGCGCTCGGGCGCGCGCTGGCCGAGCTCTGCGCCGCCGCGGCGCTGCTCACCTCGACGCTGAAGTTCGCCGGCACGCTGACCGTGCAGCTGCAGGCCGACGGCCCGCTGCGCCTGCTCGTCGTCGAGTGCGACGCCGCGCTCTCGCTGCGCGCAACCGCGCAGTGGAACGCCGCCGCCGCGGCGCTGCCGCGCGACGCTTCGCTCTGCGAGCTCGCGGGCGGACCGGAGCACGGCCGGCTCGCCATCACGCTCGACCCCAGGGACGGCGGGCCGATCTACCAGGGCATCGTCGCGCTCGAGGCCGTCTCGATCGCGACGCTGATCGAGCACTACCTCGAGGCGTCCGAGCAGATCGGCAGCCGGCTCGTGCTGGCAGCGACCGGCGAAGGCGTGCGCGGCCTGCTGCTGCAGCGTCTGCCCGGCAGCAGTGCCGCGAACGACGCCGCCTGGCAGGCAGCGGCCCGGCGCGCGGAGGCGTTCGCGCCCGGCGCGCTGCCGGCGGGGGGCGAGCCCGGCCCGCTGCTGCAGGCGCTGTTTCCCGAGGACGACCTGCGCCTCTTCGCGCCGCAGCCGGCGCGCTTCTCGTGCCGCTGCTCGAGCGAGCGCGTCGCCAATGCGTTGCGCCTCGTCGGCCGGGCGGAGGTCGAGAGCATCGTCGCCGAACAGGGTGCGGTGGTGACGCATTGCGAATTCTGCAACCGCCGTTACGCGTTCGACGCCGCCGCGGTGCGCGGGCTCTTTGCCGCGGCGCCGCCCGCGACGCGGCACTGAGTGCGCCTGCGCGCCGGCACCCTGCGCGACATGCACGACCGCAGCCCCCGGCAAGGCGCCGCCGACGCGACCGAAGCGACGATCCGTTTCGACCTCTGGCTGTGGGCCGCCCGCTTCTATCGCAGCCGCTCCCTTGCCGCCGATGCGATCGGGAACGGCCAGGCGCGGCTCAACGGCGAGCGCGTCAAGCAGGCGCACGCGGTGCGCGCGGGCGACCGCGTGACGGTGCGCAAGGATCAGGTCGAATGGGACGTCGCCGTGACCGGGATCGCCGGCCGCCGCGGCTCGGCCGCCGACGCGGCGACGCTGTACCGCGAAACCGACGCGAGCCGCGCGGCGCGCGAGGAGCGCGCGGCCCGTGCACGCGACGACGCCGCGTCGCCGCGCCATCCCGGTCGCCCGACCAAGCGCGAACGTCGCCGGCTGGAAGACTTCCTGGGCGAACCCTGAGCGGGGACGCGCCGCTTCAGCAGAGCCGGAACGTCGCGAGGCCGAGCAGGAAGTCGGGGTTGCGGTAGCCCTGCCACGCAGCGAACAGCAACGCGAGCGCGAGGACGACGCCGGCGACGCGCCACGCGCGACGCCAGGAGGGCGTCGCGGGCGAGGGCGCACGCTCCGCGTCGCGGCCAATCGAGGAGAGCGTGACCATCCGCCGAGCTTACGCCCGGATGTTCGACTCCGGCAAGAACCCGAGCAGTTGCACGGTCGACGTTGCCACGACACTGTACTCGCGCATGGTCGTCATGATCGAGCTGAAGTCGGCCGCGGTGCGCACCTCGGGAATCGGCTTGGCGAGCAGGTTGACGGCGCGGCCGCTGACGATCAGCGGCAGCTTTTCCGGCAGTTCGGCGCGCAGCGACCGGATTTCCTGGCCGGCGATCTTGCCGGAGATCCCGCGGTCGAAGAGCAGGACGACGAGGCTCACCTTGTACGCATCCGCCGCACCGGCGATTTCCTGCGGCGGCACGCCGGCGCCCAGCGTCAGGCAATTGACACCCTCGGTGAAGAGCAGGAGTTCGAGGATCGCGAGCCCGAGCTGGTTGGGGTCGTTCGGCGGCGTTGCGAGAAGGATCTGCCGCGCGTCGCGGGTCGGCCGGACCAGCCGCGTCACGTCGCGCAGGAGGCGCTGCGACAGGTCGGCAAAGCGCAACTCCTGGAAGTTCTGCATCTCGCCGCGCACGACGTGCTCGTGCACCGCCTCGTTGAGCGGAATCAGCGTGGTCTCGAGGAACTTGCGCAGCCCCTGGCCCACCAGCAACTTGGAAAGGTGGTTCTGCAGCTCGCCGATCCGGTGCAGCGACAGCAGGCGCACCGCCGATTCGATCTCGTCGGGAAGGGGCGCGGGATCCTCGACCGCGAGGCCGAGCATCGACTGCAGCGCGGCCTCCGCCAACGGCACCACGGCGCCGGCGCGCCAGCCCTCGGACAAGAGCTGCTTGATGAGCTTGAGCCGTGCCACCTGGTCGGGCGGATAGACGCGATCGCCGAATCCGTCCCGCAGCGGCGACGGGAAGCCGTAGCGTCGCTGCCACATGTAGAGCTGCTCGCGACGCAGGCCCGTCGTGCGCACGACCTCCCGGATGTGCAACGCGCTCCGCGTGTCGACAGCCGCTTCCGGCGACGTCGCCAGGCCGGCCGGGGCCTCCTGCCGGCGGGTGGGCGCATTGATCAGAATGCCCATGGTTGCGTGTCCCTTCCAAGCCCGGGTGCCCAGCAGGGCGCTCGGGTTGTGCAGCACAATGTATATCGAATGCCCCGGAGCGTCACTCTCGTACCGCACGGAGCGCACGTGCTGCCTTCGGGACCCGGACGGGCGTCGCATTCTGTGCAGCACGGTGCGTACCACGCACGATGTGTGCCAGTTCCTGTCGCGGAGCCTTCGGAGTCATCGCCGACAGCGAACGACCCGCAGCACGCGCGCCTTCCGGACTCGCGCGCGGCGGCCGGGCATCGCCGTGGCGCCGACTGCGCCGGCTGCCGTCCTCGCCGCAACACACGCGCGCGCGCCTATTGCCGCGCCCGGGTGTTT
>DATIUK010000002.1:0-4239 GCA_035466885.1 Casimicrobiaceae bacterium | reverse complement strand
CGATCACTCCGGCGCACCGAAGATCTCGACGTAGCTCGCGTAGACCGATCCCGCGAGCACCGGGGCCAACACCAGCCAGCCGAGGCCGAGGGGAATCGTCGCCAGCAGCGCGAAGGCCAGTGCCAGCAGGTTGTAGACGAGGAAGGGAACGGCGTTGACGAGGGACGCCGCGAAGCTCGCCTTCATCGCCGCCAGCGGCTCGACATCCGCGAACACGACCAGCGCGGGCGCGAACCAGACCGCCATCAGCAGCGGGACGCCCAGCAGCGTGACGACGACCAGCATGACGATGGTCCCGACGCCGATTGCCGCCAGTGCGGCGACACCGGTCTCCAGTACGTCGCCCGAAAGCAGTGCGCCGAGCGTGTCCAGTCCGGCGACGCCGACCAGGATCGCGGCGGTCACCAACCAGGCGACGAACCAGCCGCCGAGGTAGAGGAGTCCCACGATCAGCAGGGGTCCGCCATGCGGCCCGAAGCCCGAGAAGAGGTGCGCGACGGTGAGCGGTTGCCCGCGGTCGACCGCCCGCGCGCCGACGAGCGCGCCACCGGCCAGGATCGGCAGCAACAGCGACGTGGCGGGCGTCCCGACGACCGGGATCAGCGCCACGGCGACAAGGAGCACGAAGTAGATCGCGGCAATCGCCAGCCACGTCCACGGCTCGCGGACGAACAGCCGCCAACCCTCGGTCCACCACTGGACACCGCGGCCGGTGGCGACCCGGGTGATCGACGGCATCCGGCCGCTGCTTCGGGCTTGGTGGGCGAAGCCGGGATCCGGCGGCAGCGGGTCGGGAGGCGGTGTGGCGTCGGTCATGGCGTCGGTGCGGCGATCGCCGCGCTTGCGGTGCCGGCTCCCGTTCGCGGGACCGCGGAAGCGACTGCAGCGCGCAAGCGGCTGGCGTCGCTTTCATTTTACGCGCAGCGTCGATCGCCGGCGTGCCGGCGGCCGAACCCGGGCCGGCGGCTTTCTGGGAGAATGGGGCGGTGGTGCGAACCGCGCGTGCCGCGGGGCGGGGTTGCAGTCCCGAGCGGCAACGTCCGCGGGCGTCACCTTGGAGGAGGGATCGGTCGATGGCCAAGCTCTTGGCGCCGCGGATTGCGGCGATTGCACCGCGGGACGGGCCGCCGCAGCGCGATCGCGCGCCCGACAGCCTCGCTGCCGGAACGCCCGCGCCGCTCGCGGCTGACCTCGTCGCTCTGGTTGGACACGAACAGGTCCTCACGCGCCCGATCGACCTCGTCCGCTACGCCTCCGACGCGAGTCCCTACCGGATGTTTCCCAAGGCCATCGTCGTCGCGCGCAACGTCGACGACGTGCGCGCGGTGCTCGCGTACGCCCGGGCGCAGCGGATTCCGGTCACCTTCCGCGCCGCGGGGACCAGCCTGTCCGGCCAGGCGCAGGGCGACGGCATCCTGATCGACGTGCGCCGGCACTGGAGCGGCGTTGCCGTCGAGGACGGCGCGCGACGACTTCGGGCGCGACCGGGCACCATCCTGTCGCGGGCGAACCTCGCGCTGGCGCCGCACGGCTACCGCCTCGGCCCCGACCCGGCCAGCGCCGCCGCGTGCACGATCGGCGGCGTCATCGCCAACAACTCGAGCGGGATGTGCTGCGGAACGACGCAGAACTCGTACAAGACCGTCGCATCGCTGAAGCTGCTGCTGCCATCGGGCACGCTGATCGACACCGCCTCCGCCGACGCCGAGGCGATCTTCATGCGGCAGGAACCGGCGCTCGCGGCGGGCCTCATCGAGATCAAGCGCGAGATCGAGGCCGATGCCGAGCTCGTCGCCAGGCTGCGCCGCAAGTTCAGCATCAAGAACACCACCGGCTACCACATGGAGGCGTTCCTCGACGGCCGCGCGCCGCTCGACATCTTCCGCCGCCTGATCGTGGGCTCCGAAGGCACGCTGGCGTTCATCGTCGAGGCGGTGTTCGAGACGATCCGCGACGACCAGTTCCGGCTGACCACGTTCATGATGTTCCCCGACATGCACTCGGCCTGCGCCGCGGTGAAGCCCTTCGTCGACTGCGGCGCGGCGGCGGTCGAGTTGACCGACCGCGCATCGCTGCGGTCGGTGGAGGGCAAGCCGGGGGTGCCCGAGCGCTGGAAGGCGCTGCCCGCAAGCGCCACCGGGCTGCTGGTCGAGTTCCGCGCACCCGACGAGCCGGCGCGCGCGGCCGCACAGGTCGCAGCGGATCGCGTGCTCGCCGGCCTCGACCTGCTGGAGCCGGCGCAGTTCACCCGGGATCCGGCGGTCGCGGCGCAGTACTGGACCGTGCGCAGCGGCCTGCTCGCGTCGGTCGGCGGCGCGCGGCCGTCGGGAACGTCGTTCATCCTCGAGGATGTCTGCTTTCCGCCCGCGCGCCTGGCCGACGGCGCCCTCGACCTGCAGGAGCTCTTCGGGCGGCACGGCTACGCCGGCGTCATCTTTGGCCACGCGTCGGCCGGCAACCTGCACTTCCTGATCACGCCGCTCCTGAACGAGGAGCGCGAGATCGCGCGCTTCGACGCCTTCATGCAGGACGTCGTCGATCTCGTCGTCGGCAAGTACGACGGCTCGCTCAAGGCCGAGCACGGCACCGGGCGCAACATTGCGCCGTTCGTCGAGCGCGAGTGGGGGGAGAAGCTGACTGCGCTGATGTGGAAGCTGAAGCGCCTCGCCGACCCGGACGGCGTCCTCGCGCCCGGCGTGATGCTCGCCAAGGATCCGCAGCACCACCTGCAGCACCTGCAGACCTCGCCGAGCGTCGAGGACAGCGTCGACCGCTGCATCCAGTGCGGCTACTGCGAGCGGGTCTGCCCCAGCCGCAGCCTGACCACGACGCCGCGGCAGCGCATCGCGCTGCGGCGGGAGATGGTGCGCCAGGGCGGCGCCTCGCCGATGCAGGACGCGCTGCTGCGCGACTACGACTACGACGCGATCCAGACCTGTGCCGGCGACGGCAGCTGCGAGCTCGCCTGCCCGGTCGGGATCAACACCGGCGCCTTGATGAAGGCGTTCCGGCACCAGGAGCACGGGCGCACGGCCGAGGGTGTCGCCGCGACGCTCGCCCGCCAGTTCCTGCCGCTGGAGCGCGTCGCGCGGGTGGCCGTCGGCGCCGCCGGCGCAACGGCGAAGCTCTTCGGCCACGGCGCGCTGACGACGATGACCAATGCGGCACGCGCGGTGGTCAGCCGCGACCTGATGCCGGGCTGGCTGCCGAACATGCCGGCGGCGGCGAAGGCGACGCTGCCGCCGACCCGGCGCGAGGGTGCCGCCGCCGTCTACTTCGTCGCCTGCGTCAACCGCATCTTCGGCCACACGCCGGGACACGAGCGCGAGTCGTCGCTCGCCGAGGCGCTGGTGGCGGTCTCCGCGCGCGCCGGGCTGCCGTTGTGGATTCCCGACGACGTCGGCGGCCATTGCTGCGCGACCATCTGGCACTCGAAGGGCTACGAGGACGGCAATGCGCTGATGGCCAACCGCACCGCGGAGAGCCTGTGGCGCTGGAGCGAAGGCGGGCGCCTGCCGATCGTCTGCGACGCGAGTTCCTGCTCGTTCGGCATCACCAGCGAGATCGTCCCCTACCTCACCCCCGAGAACCGCGACCGTCACGCGCGGCTCGCCATCCACGACTCGATCGCCTGGGCGCACGATCACCTGCTGCCCAAGCTCACCGTCGGGCGCAAGCTCGGGTCCGCGGTGGTCCATCCGAGCTGCTCGACGCAGCATCTGGGCGTCGCGAAGAAGCTGCACGGCCTCGCCGCGGCCATGGCCGACACGGCGGTGACGCCTGCCTCGGCCAACTGCTGCGGCTTCGCCGGCGACCGCGGCTTCCTGCACACCGAGCTCACGCGCTCGGCGATGGAGGAGGAGGCCGCCGAGGTCGGCGCGCGCGACTACGACGCGTATCTCGGCAGCAACCGCACCTGCGAGATCGGGCTCAATCTTGCCACCGGAAAGAACTACGAGTCGTTCGTCTTCCTGCTCGAGGAGCTCTCGCGGCCGGCGGAATGAACCGGATGCCGGACGCTTCGCGCGGCGGCCGCAAGCAAAGTCTTCGAGTCCGTCGACGGGTTGAGCGGCGGAGCTGGGCGTCGTCGAAGCGCACGGCATCGTCGTGACCCCGCCCGGCGAGGGCCGAGCGGTCCGCCGGGGAAACCCCGTTCGGCCGCATTCGATTCCCGTACACATCGTAGGGTTGTTCCGGCGTTTGTCCAACCAAGCCCGGCCGGGGCGCGTGCGTCAGGTT
>DATIUK010000001.1:0-2980 GCA_035466885.1 Casimicrobiaceae bacterium | reverse complement strand
GCCCGATGCCGGCGCCCGGCGCGGGCTCGAGCAGCGCGAGGGCGACCGCGAGGCCGGCTGCCGCGCGGAGCGAGCGCGATGGCCATCGCCGGCGGCCGGCGCAGGGCTCGCTGGAATACCTTCGTGCTGCGCACTCCGGTGTTCGCCCTTGGAGCGGTCCGGCGGGCTCACGGCACCCCGGACGACTCGTCGACGACCCAGCCAAGATAGGGAGCATGACCACCAGTGACAGGGACCGCGAGGATCTCGGGAAGTTCGTAGGGATGCCGGGCCCGGATCGCGGCCTCGACGGCGGCGTAGCGCGCGGCCGCGGTCTTTATGACGATCGGCGTCTCTTTGGCCTTTTCGATTTGGCCGCGCCAGTGATAGAGTGAATCCACCGGGGCGCCGATGCTGACGCAGGCGGCCAACCGGGACTCGATCAGCGCCCGTGCCAACGCTTCCGCGGCGGCGCGGTCCGGGACCTGAGTCAGCACCAGGACGACGTCGGCAGGCAAGGAGTCTCCATGCGTTTCGTCTTTCTCGCGATTGTACTGGCTTTCCCGATCCTCGACCTCCTGGTCACCGTCCGCTTCGCGCGCTGGAGCGGCGTCCCGATCTGGGCCTGGCTCGGCATGTCGGTCATCGGCGGGTTCCTGCTGCTGCGCAACGAGCGCATCGCCTTCCGCGACAACATCGTGGCGAGCATGCACGGGGGACAGCCGCTGCTGCGCGGCCTGCTCGACAGTGGCCGCAAGGTGCTGGCGGGCGTCCTCCTGCTCCTGCCCGGCGTGATCAGCGACCTCGTCGCGCTGGTGCTGCTGGCGCTGCCGATCAACATCGGCGGCGGCTTCGGGCCGGCAGCGGCGGGCAACGGCGGTCGCCGCGGCGCGATCGACGGCGAGTACCGGCGCCTAGACTGACAGCCGTCCGTCGACCGGGGCGGGCCGCGGCCGGCCCGAACCGCGTCACTTCATCCGGTCCATCAGCGTCGGCTCTTCCTTGCCGGCGCGCCGGTACGCCCAGACGAGCATGATGATGCCGATGGCGATCATCGGCAGCGACAGCCACTGCCCCATCGTCAGGCCGAGCGCCAGCAGCCCTAGGAAGCTGTCCGGCTCGCGCGCGAACTCGGCGAGGAAGCGGCACGCGCCGTAGCCGATCAGGAACACCGCGGACGCCGCTCCCAGCGGACGCCGGCGGCGCGTGAACCACCACAGCACGACGAACAGCAGCAGTCCTTCGAGCGCGAACTGGTAGAGCTGCGACGGGTGGCGCGGCTCGCGGCCCGCCTCCGGGAACACCATGCCCCAGGGGCCGCCGGTCACGCGCCCCCACAACTCGCCGTTGATGAAGTTGCCGAGCCGTCCGGCGGCGAGTCCCAGCGGCACCAGCGGCGCGATGAAGTCGGTGACGTCGAGCCAGCGCTTGTGGCGCGTGCGCGCGAACAGCCACATCGCGAACAGGACGCCGAGAAAACCGCCGTGGAAGCTCATGCCGCCCTGCCACACCGCGAACACTTCCAGCGGGTGCTGCAGGTAGTAGAGCGGCTTGTAGAACAGGACGTATCCCAGGCGCCCCCCGAGGATCACGCCGAAGACACCGTAGAACAGCATGTCGTCGACGTCGCGCGGGTGCCAGCCGGTGAGCAGGTTCTGCCGCGCGCGAACCTTGCCCAGGACCACGAACAGCACGAACGCGATGAGGTACATGAGCCCGTACCAGCGGACCGCCAGCGGGCCGATCTGGAACGCGATGGGATCGAACTGCGGATGGACCATCATGGCTGCCGGAGGTCGCGAAACGCCTGCGTTAGAATGGCGGACCGATTATACGCAGCCGGCGCGCCCGACGCCCCCACGTCGCGCCCGCCCGCCGCACGAGGAGCCTCACGATGACGTTCAACCGCCGCTCCAAGCTCATCACCCAGGGCATCGCCCGCTCGCCGAACCGCGCAATGCTGCGCGCGGTCGGATTCAAGGACGGCGACTTCGACAAGCCGATCATCGGCGTCGCCAACGGGCACAGCACGATGAATCCCTGCAATGCGGGCATCCAGCCACTGGTCGACCGCGCGATGGCGGCGTTGAAGGACGCCGGCGCGATGCCGCAGGTGTTCGGCATCCCGACGGTGACCGACGGCATCGGTATGGGCACCGAGGGCATGAAGTACTCGCTGGTCTCGCGCGAGGTGATCGCCGACGCCATCGAAACGTCGGTCAACGGCCAGTGCATGGACGGCGTGCTGGTCGCCGGCGGCTGCGACAAGAACATGCCGGCGGGCGTGATCGCGATGGCGCGGATGAACGTCCCCGGGATCTTCGTCTACGCGGGCACGATCAAGCCCGGCCACTGGAAGGGCCAGGCGCTGACCATCGTCTCGCCGTTCGAGGCGGTCGGCGCGTTCACGGCCGGCAAGATGTCGCAGGAGGACTACGACGGCATCGAGCGCAACGCCTGCCCGACGGTCGGCGCCTGTGGCGGCATGTACACGGCCAACACCATGTCGTCGTCGTTCGAGGCACTCGGGGTCTCGCTCATGGGCAGCTCGCAGATGGCTTCGCCCGATCCGGAGAAGGCCGATTCCGCCGCCGAGTCGGCGCGGGTGCTGGTCGAGGCGGTCAAGCGCGACCTCAAGCCGCGCGACATCATCACCCGGAAGTCGATCGAGAACGCGATCTCGCTGGTGATGGCGACCGGCGGCTCGACCAACGCGGTGCTGCACTACCTCGCCATCGCCGCGGCCGCCGAAGTCGAGTGGACGATCGACGACTTCGAGCGCATCAGAAGGCGCGTGCCGGTCCTCTGCGACCTGAAGCCCTCCGGCCGCTTCGTGGCGCTGGACTTCCATCACGCCGGCGGGGTGCCGCAGGTGCTGAAGATGCTGCTCGTACACGGCCTGCTGCACGGCGACTGCATGACGATCACGGGCCGGACGATCGCCGAGGAGCTCACCGCCGTCCCGGCCGAACCGCGCGCCGACCAGGAGGTCATCCGGCCG